>JAIXPV010000327.1 GCA_027486105.1 Runella sp.
TATCGTAGCCCTTGCGCATACACATCGTACCCGACATCAACCACACAAAAGCATCTGCTGGCAATCCTAGTTCTTGCCGCAAGCGAGCCCGATCTTTTTGAAGATTTATTTTTTGAGTATCAATAAATGAGTGTAGGAGATGGAGATTGGGAGCGCCCATTTTTTTAAGCTGGTCTACCACAATTTGTGAGCAACCAAGCGTAGTCTGCGCATAGGTAAGCATTTCTGCAAAAGAATCAGCCCGGAGCGTGTCAAATGTTTCTAGCAATTCATGCACGTGTACCACATAGGGCACCTTCAATTTACGCGCCAACCGCGCAAACTGCGGCATCGTAATTGTATTGAAATACCATATATCGGGCTTAAACTCTTGGTGAATTCGCTTAATATAACTCTCTTCTGGCGTCAATCCGAACACCCGATGATAGACCGCCTCTACCGAATAATAAGGTAAACCTCGGTGGAATTTATGAATATAGGTAGAGTCGGCTGGGGAGTTCTTGGCAAATAGTTCTCCCGCCTGACGCGTATAAACTGCTGTTTTTATATCGCTTCCTGCCAGATGCTTAATCAGATACCAAAGTACCATCTCCGAACCTGTACGCGCGCCGGTAGGGGTAAAAAATAAAATTTTCATGCGTTAGACATGGCTCTTTGGATCGAGCTTATAAAAATAAGGCTTGTTACGAATGATTTTCCAAAAATAGGTAGAAAACAGCCAAACTTTGCGTGTGAAGTCTTTTTGTTGCTCCAATTCACCAAATGGATTCCGAAACTTACTCGCATTAAGGGCTATTTTCCACCCAAAATACACGGGAATCATCAGATAATAGTTGAGCATAAGGCCCAGATAACGCCCGATGCCGAATTCTTTTCTCACCCAAACTAAGTTTGAAAGTTGAATTTGGGGATAAAAACGATTGATGATGGTAATCAGCACTTCTTTTCTTTTGGGATTACTTCCCCACTCATGATGAATATAGCCGCAATCTTCAAATACTTTCAGCTTTCCAACGCGCCCCAGTCGGCAGTTCCACTCCACATCTTCACCGTACAAAAAGAAGTCTTCATCCAATAAACCCGCTTTGTCGACTGCGGCTCGTTTGGCCAACAAAAAGGCCGCTGGAATCCAATCTACTTGATCGGGGTCATCGTAATGGGTTTCGGGGATTAATTTTTCGAGCAATGTTTTAAAAATCTGCCCCGGCGGCAACACGTACAGTGTTCGCTTAAATACGGCTAAACTGCGGTAAAAAGGCCGAGGGGTGCGGTCCGAAAAAAGCTGAACACCCCCGCAGGCAACGGTCTCTGGTTGTGTATCCAAGCGCTGAACACAACGCGTAATGGTATCTTCAATAAGCTCTGTATCAGAGTTAAGCAACAAATAGTAGCGTCCTTTTGACGCTCGAATTCCCGCATTATTTGCCCTCGAAAATCCCGCATTATAGCCCATATTGAGCCATTGAACGTCGCGAAATTCACGCGTTATAATTTCACCCGCACCGTCTTGCGAGTCATTGTCGACCACGATAATTTCAAAGCTAACTCCTTTGGTATGCTCATAAATTGAGCGGATACAATCGGTAGTCAATTTGAGGGTTTTATAATGAATGATGATAATCGAAACGTCCATTCAAAAAACATTTATCATTTATCAGCGAACATTTTACCATTACATACCACACAAATAACCGCCAATGGTACATGATAAATGCTCGATGGCCAATGAATTAATATACTTTATAACTCGGAGTAGGTCTTTTTTCGGCAGGGCTTCCCATATACACCCCCCAGGCTTCCGTATTTTTTGTAATAGAAGCAGACATTGCCACGAGCGTACCTTCGGCAATAACTGTATAGTCACGAATCGTGGCATTAACCCCAAAAAAAGAATACGATTCCACCACACAGTGGCCCGACAGCACCACATGCGACGTAAAAAATACGTGGTCTTTAATGACCCCGTGGTGGCCGATGTGGTTGCCGCTCCACAGCACGCAATTATTACCGATTTTGGTGAAGGGCTGAATGGTATTATCCTCTAAAATGAAGCAATTCTCCCCAATTTCATTACCAAACAAGGTGGCTTTTGAACTAATATAGCTGATAAATTCGTAGCCTTTGGCTTTGGCATCGAGGTATACTTTTTCGCGGTTTTTATTCATTTTTCGCCCAGTCATAGGAGCAAAAAACTTATACTCCGACGGTGGGAAGAGGGTTTCTACTTCTTCAAAAGCTACCACGGGCAAGCCCCAAAACGTAGATTCCTTCAAATATTCCTGATTGACCGTAAAAGCAACTACCTCGTGGTCAGAATCGTGGGTTAAATAAAAATGCGCCAGTTCCGCCGTGTCAAGCACTCCAAAAATTACAACTTTAGCCATTTTTTTTTATACTTAATTGTCTTTGGTAAAGCATTGTGCGTCATGAAATTCCATTTGAAATTAACGTTTAACCCATGACTTTCTTCTAAACTAATTCATATTCGTTCAAAAAACCCTGAATTGCGATCACGTCATTGAACATCATAATGTCCACAATCGATAGCCAAGGCACAAATTCATTTTTGAATTGAGGGTATACAATCGGCTTTGCTTTGATAAAGTTTAGCCGAATGTGATTTTGCTCAAACACAGTTTTATCGTACAACTCTATACCCCCAATCGGGTTAATGTAATGCGCCGCTTTCTCCTGCTGGCAAATATCTAAAATTCGTTCCTGCGCCTTCAAATGGGTATTGTGATAGATACCAGAACTCCGCACAATCTCCGTTTGAATATCAAGATAATCAGCCAAAACCCGAAAACCTTCGGCAATCCAGTCGCTCAGTTTTTCGGCATCTAAGTTGATAATTTTTTCGGTGACTGCAAAAGCCGTTGAATAAAACGGCGCCTTTTTATAGGCTTGTTCAAGTGTTTTGAGCAGTTTTCCTCGCCATTTAGGGTCATTACTTAGGTAAATTTCATTGATTAGCTTATTTTGGCTGGCTTCTTTGAGAGGAATCGTAAATAAATATTCCTGACCATTTACCAATATCCGATTCCGGTTTATCCAACCTTTGTTGATGTAATTGACATCATCATACAGCACAAACTTATCGACTCCATTCAGCAGTTGCAGGTACCCAATATAAGGCAAAAAATAGGGTTGCATAATGGCAAGGCGCATAAGATGAGAGAGATTAAGTTTATAATCAGTACTAAAAAAAACCGTTCGTATAAATTATACGAACGTTCGGAAAAGGATATTTATCAAGCCAAAACTATTTCAGCTTTCGTAAATAATAATCTTCTCCCTTCACAATCATTCCCTTCATGGTGGTATCAGTTCCTAGCCGAATATCTGTTGGCAAAGGCTTAAAAAGTGCAATAGTATCACTTTTGGCGTAAAATAAATAGTCAGTTCCTGGAGGAATCGGCCGCAAGGGCTGTTCAAAAGGACGAATCGGAATCAATCGCCGGCTAAGGTGTTTTCCGTAGAGCGGGTACTCAAAATCATCATTGATGGTCCCCAGGGCCACCGTGGCGGAGTCTGGCACCAATTCATCAAATTTCAAGTAAGCCTGCGTAATATCGGGCCGTGCAAACGTCATCATCGGAATGCGCTCCGTTTTAAAGGCAGACTTTTTGCCCAAGGCATCAAAAGGCAAACAGCGAAAATTGAGAAATACCGCCAATAGCGCCGAAATACAGGCGACAACGGTCACGACACCGACGTATGTTTTCAACGCTACGGAATACCCTGATTTTTCGAGACTGTATTTATGGGTAAAGAGTAATGTTAAAAATAATACACCAAAAACACCCGTTTCTTGAAAATAGCGCCCTTTCCAAGGATCGTAAGGAGCCGAATAAGACAATGCCGCAAAATGAAGCAATAACGCAACGGCCAAAAACCAGTGCGCTGGCGAACGCAGGACGCCAAACAACGCCAAAAACAACAGGGGAAAAACCAGTGCGAAACCAAATATTCCCCAATAAGGATTGCCATTAAAAAACTCAAACCGACGTTCAAAAGAAAAAGGAACAATGGAAAACTCCGTCGTTTCGTCGAGCCGCATCCGCAGTTTATCTTCCAGCCAAACCAGCGGAATACGCATCCCACGATTAATCTGCTGCCCTACTTTCACATTGCGCAGTCCATCCAAATTGACAAAATCATAGGCATACCTAACCACATTGCGCGAGCCTTGCTCAAACAGATTGCGGTAGCCTCCATTTGAGGTAGCCCGTTCGATAGACTGGTGTTTGAGCGAGGTAGGGGGCCCGATGGGATGACCGAACACCTGTATATTTTTAACGTAGCCCGTTGGCAATGTCCACAAGCAAAAGCAAACCACAATCGCAATTCCCAGCTTAAAAATAGCGGGCCAATTGATATTCAGTGTTACATTTTCTTTCTTCTGACCTTTTTCTTTTTGCAAAAACACTGTATAAATCATCACCACAAAAACTGACGGCAGAAGTAGCGTAAACGTTACTTTATGACCATACACGACTCCAAAACTCAACGCCGCCAAATACAAATATCGGTTTTCGTAGGTTACTCGGTACGTAAACAAAAAATAAAGCAAGCAGCTCAAATAAGCCGCTAATACAATGTCGGTTTCGGTCGTAACGGCTTGCATCAAAAAATCCAAAAACAACGCAAATGCTAGCGCACAGAAGAAACTTGCATTGAGACGATTTTTGGTGATTCGCTGCGCAATCCCAAAAATAGCCACGAGGGTAATCCAGTACGAAAGATGATGGATAAGTTTAAAGGCATTTTCAAATTTTCCCGTGATTAAATACGAATAAATCTGAATGGTACACACACTTTTAGGATAGGTATCAATGTTCCAATTGGTCCCTCCAAAATGCGCCATAGTTCCGCGTTGTATGTACTGAATAACCCTATTTAGGTGCCCTGTCATGCTATCCCATTCGTTAGGAACGGTAAAAAGCACTAAAAGTAAATTCGTAACCCCGATAATGGCTACCGAAAGAATCATCACTCCAAACAGGAATCTTAAATATACCGTCCCACTTACGTACCAACGCTGGGCGGCATGCCAACGGCTTACGACCATTTGGAGGGGCGAAAAAACCGTTGTTCGGGGCGCTATCTTGCTAAAGACAAATCTTAGAATCGTAGGAGGAATAAAAACCGTAATTGCCCACGCCCATGTAGTACCAGTTAGGTCTAATGCAGAAAGGCAATATCCACTGATAATAATGCTGCCTGCAAAAAGGAGAAATGAGGTAATCAACCATTCTATCAAAGATGGACGACAAATACCGGCAGACGTGCGTCCGATGTATCCTAAAAAAACACCGAAACTTAGTAAGCTAATCAGCACCATACTTACAGAATTTGGTTAATCAATTCCGAAATGCGCCTCACGTCTTTGTGGGGCAGTTCGGCGTGCAGAGGTAAACAAAGCACCCTTAAAGAAATATCTTCAGAAACAGGGCAGGATTCTGCATCCTTCAAAAAGGGCAATTTATTGAGAGAAGGATAAAAATAACGACGCGGAGTAATCTCGTTTTTGACCAGAAAATCACGCACTTCCAGCGTTTTGCTTTCTGATTCAAAAACAACGGGATAGTAGGCATAATTACGTCCGAGTCCGTCTACCCATTGGGGAGCGTCAAGATGATTCCAGTCGAGCAGCTCAGTATATAAATCACAAACCGCTTTACGAGCGGCAATCAACTGCGGCACAAGCGGCAGGTTACAAAGCCCCATTGCAGCATGAACTTCAGAGTTTTTTCCGTTGATTCCAACAAAATAATAATCATCTCCCCGATGACCGAAAGCACGTAATAAGTGTAATTTATCGTGCCATTTGGCATCATTTGCAATAATTGCCCCCCCTTCTACCGTATGGAAAAGCTTGGTAGCGTGGAAGCTACACGTAGAAAAATCACCGTAAGAAAGCAGAGAATGCCCATTTAAGGTAGCTCCAAACGCATGAGCACCGTCATAGATAACAATGAGGTTATGCTTCTTGGCAATTTTTTCAATGGCTTCTACATCACAGGCGTTACCGTAGACGTGAGTCGCCAGAATAGCCCGAGTACGTTCCGTAATGGCCGCTTCAATCAGGTCGGGGTTGATACAATAAGTATTGGAATCAATATCGACAAATACAGGCGTAGAGTTTTCCCACAATATCACATTCGTGGTTGCTACGTACGAAAAAGGTGTTGTAATAATCTCTCCAGGCTCATCCAGTAGTTTGAGCGCCATTTGAAGTACAATAGTTCCATTGCCACAAAAATACAAATGGTCTACGTTCAAGTATTCTTTAAGCCCCTGTTCCAATTCCTGCGCCAGAGGCCCATTGTTGGTAAGCAGGGCCTTGTCCCAGATTTTTCTTAAATAAGAAACATATTGATCAAAATCGGGAAGGTATGTTTTAGTAACGTTAATCATTCGCTTCGGCGAGCCGACCGTTTATACCAGTACTTCTGACTGAGAAATTTGAAAATTTAATTGAGGACGCACATACCCTGGCCATTTTCCGTACCAAGTAACCCCCTCGCGGTGGTCCTCCACCTCAAAGGACAATGCATCGGGTAGTTGGAACAATACAGTAGATGTATCTTTTACAACCATGATTGAAATCACGTAAGAGCCGTCGTTCAGGAAATTGCCAGGAATCTCCAGCGTAGCTGCCACCAATCCTTTTTCAAAAGATTGTGAGGTGGTTCCAACGTTAAAGATACACTCCCCAGTAAAAGCATATAAGTGCAAACTTAAATTTAAGTCAGCACGCTCGGCCATATTCCAAAATTCAATGTGAACCCGGACCGGTGTGGTTACATCTATGTAATGTTTACCTCCCTGATACTCAGGATCAATGCGAACCGTCCGAAAACGTACTTCATCGCTGCCAGGGGCTTCTTCGGGAGTTTCCCAAAAATGCTCTAAGTTCGTTTTAGCCACATGGCTAAGATAATTATTGACGACGTGCGTAGTATCTCCCTGCATTTTTAGGCGACCATGCTCAAAATAGAAAGCACGATTGCAAAGCGATTGCACCGCAGCAAGATTATGACTCACGAATAAAATAGTCCGACCACTTTCTGATACATCGCGCATTTTGCCGAGGCATTTTTTCTGAAAATCTGCATCACCTACGGCAAGTACTTCGTCAATTATGAGGATTTCAGGGCTTAAATGAGCCGAAATGGCAAAACCAAGTCGCACATACATCCCTGACGAATATCGTTTTACGGGGGTATCCAAAAACTTCTCAACCCCGGCAAATTCCACAATACTCTCGAAGGCACTTTTTATTTCGTGGCGTTTCATGCCGAGAATCGCTCCGTTAAGAAAGATATTTTCCCGCCCCGTCAGTTCAGGGTGAAAACCAGTCCCAACTTCCAGTAAACTCGCCACACGTCCTTTTATCGTTACTTTTCCGCCAGTAGGCTCGGTGATTTTACTGAGGATTTTCAACAAAGTAGATTTACCAGCACCATTGTGGCCAATAATACCTACCCTATCGCCTTGCTCAACGGTAAAATTCACATCACGAAGCGCCCAAAACTCTTCCTTTTCTACCTCATCCTGTTCGCCTTTACCAAAAAAATGCTTGAATTTCTCCGAAAAAGTATCGCGCAAGGTCGAGCTTTTACGCATCGCTTTTTGGTGATCGATGATGTATTTCTTGCTTATATCTTCTGCTACAATTACCTGCATTGAGCGCCCCAAAGTTTATATAGGTTCAAAAGTAATCAAATGTAGTCAACAAATGAATTTTCTTCCTTACGAAAATAGTAAACAGAAATCAGCAACATTACAGATATAACACCCACAGTGCTGTACAAACTACTCACCTTAAAAAAGGAACCATCTCCTAACAAAGACCACTTAAATCCGTTGATGATACTCACCATCGGGTTGAGATAATACAAATCGTACCACCAAGCATCTTGACTTGCTTCCACCAATGAAGCACTATACGCAATCGGACAAGCATAGAACCCAATCTGTACTAGAAAAGGTATAAGTTGAGCAATATCACGGAAGCGAACATTCAGTACGGAGAAAAATAACCCGAAGGATAAGGAGGTCAACAAGGCCAATAACACAAATAATGGAAGGAAAATAATCTCCAGACCAGGCAAGTGATTTTTCCAGAGGGCAATGATGAAGTATAAACCGAGCGATACGGCAAAGTCTATAAACCCAACCAAAACCGAACTTAACGGCATAATCAGTCGGGGAAAATACGTTTTGGTCACCAAGTTGGAGTTCAGCAAAATGCTGTGGCTGATTTGGGTAAATGTATTGGCAAAAAACGTCCAAATCGTAATACCTGCCAGTACCATCAAGGGATAAGGGACACCCGCGTCTCCCTCAAATTTACCGACCATTTCAAAAACAAAAACCATAACCGCCATGGTAGCCAAGGGCCGTAAAACGGCCCAAGCGGCTCCAATAGCGGTTTGTTTATACCTAACCGATAAATCGCGCCGGGCAAGAATCCAGAGCAACTCTCGGTTTTTCCACAAATCTTTCCAATAGTTTTTGGCACCGTGGCCAGCCTCAATCACTACTTCATTTATATATGCCATCTGTAGTTATTGTACGAATTAAGAGTTAAGTCCTAAAAATCAGGAAACACTAACTCACTTTTTCTTCATGTCTTTCAGTGCCTCCGAATATGTCTGCTTGGCTAATACAAAAATGATAGCAACAATGAAGCCAAGAATTGCCCCAAATTTAGTATTCTCCCGGGTAAAAAGCTTTGTTTCAAGCGGTAAAACCACTGGTTCAATAATCGTAAACAAAGGAGACTCTTTCACGATTGACATTTGGAGGCTCTCCAGACTTCTCGAAGCCTCTAAATACAATGCTGTAACAAAAGAAGTACTTCGGGTTAGTCTTCCTTCAGCTACTTTAGCGGTAGGAGCCACGGCTTCTACGTTGATAGCGGTCGTTTTGGCAAGTTGGCTTTCGGTTCGGTTGAGTACTCTTCCCAACGAATCTACGCGTGCTCTCATTATCCCCATCATTTCCCGTGATTTTCGGGTCTGGGTTTCCTGATATACCCTTTCTACGGTCGAGAGCAAAAGCTCAATAAACACCTTAGATACCCCCTCATTTTCCATTGAAACGGTTAGCTCATAAAATGCCGTTTTGATATTAGGCTGACCGATGGTAATTTCACGATCCCGAATTTTATGCAACACGCCATCAAAGACTTGTCTTTCTAGTCTTGACATTGAGTCGCGCTTAGTATGCTGAATACGTACTGGCAACCATTCTTTCAAGAAATCACCCCAATCATCCTGACGTATAAAAGTTGAGTCAAGATAATAATTCACAAAGAGCTCTTTCTTACCGTTACTCAGTGTTATCGGAGTCAACAAAGCCCTTTCCAACACAGGACGTGTTTTGATGACATAGAAAAGATTTTCTCCTGTAAACAGGCCCGCGTCCCCGCGCCCGCCACCCATGCCACCGAGCAAGCTTCCTAAGCCTCCTAAATCTTGGGTAGCACCCGCCCCCGTAACGTTAAAGATGATTTCAGAGACGTATTGTACCCTTTTGTTTTTCTCAGAATCGACATAATAACCTATTCCAGTACCAACTCCGACCAAAATCAGGATAAGCCACCAATTTTTCAGGATTAAATCTTTGGCCTGAATTATTTTCTGAAATATTAGCTTCGGACTAAGTGTTACTTGTTCTTGTTGTTGTTCCATGATGCTTTTAAGCCTGAATAGCTTCTATTTTTTACATCTTATTTATTGATTACCCAAAAATCTAAAAGCTATTACTGTCGTAATTAAGGTCATTAGTGTTGAAGATATTCCAATAACCGATTGTAAAGCGCGCTGTGCTTCAACCAAATCAGACTGAGTTCTTTGTGGAACATGTATCTCTGACCCTGGTTCAACTTTAGGGTAAATATTAAAGAAAAGGAATTTACGCGTTCTGTCAACCGATCCATTCGGATAAATCACGTATGATTTTCTTTTCAAGGAAGTCCGTGTAAAGCCCCCACCCTGCGACACATAGTCCATGAATGAACTGCCACTGCGAAACTTAACAGTAGTAGGAAATAATAACTCACCCTGTAGGCGTACTGTTTCTAGTCGCTTTGGAATATCGATTATATCACCGTCTTGTAAGATAATGTCTTCTTTTCCGCCAGGATTCTGCAAAATTCGTCTCAAATCAATCCCAATGGCTTCTTCTTTATTTTTATCAATTTCGCCACTTACAAATTGGCCTTTCTTTGCATCATCCGAAATCTCCGCTACTGCCTTATTACGTTGTTCTAATTCTTCATCTGTCAGGGTCACTTTCCGTAAAAGCGTAGCTCCGTTTACATACGCCTGAGCAGTTAAGCCACCAGCCCGCACGAGCAAATCAGATAATTTCTCGTCTTTACTCTTGATACCGTGCATTCCTGGATTTACAACTTCTCCCTGAACGGTCACAAAAGTTTGGGGCTGATAATTGGAAGCTGCTCTTACCAAAATCTCGTCATAAGGCTCCAGCATAAAGCGACTATCATTTCCGTCAATGGTCAAATCACGGTTTACGTCAAAGGTAAAAATATCCGCAATTTGCGCTGAAGCAGATTGGACATTAACATCCCGACGGCGACGCACAACCTCTACCTGCGAATTTGCCGCTGATTCTTTAAATCCGCCAGCTCTTATGATGGCATCTTCTAGAGTTAAATTTGCCGTGTAAGGCAACCCTACGGCTGGTCCTTGGTTTACTTCTCCTCTAATGTTTATAAAAGCCGCCTCCCGTAATTCAAATTTAGAAGGGATAATCACTTGGTCTTCACGTCTCAGGAGCAAGTCATCGGTTTTGCCGTTAATCATATCGGCTAAATTGATGGAAATATTCTCTACCGATAGGTCATCTCTGGTACGAATAATATTAACCCGTCCCGTAAATGCCTCTCCTGTTAGCCCTTCAGCACTTTTAATTAATTCAAGCAAAGATTTGTTTTGATCCAATGAGTACTGACCCGGCCGAAAAACCGCGCCGTTGATCACAACCATGTTTTCAAAACGAGCTAGCAACATCTCGGCGCTTATTTCATCCCCGTTCTTAGGAATATACTTGTCAAATTCAGTGGTTTTTACATCAATTATCCTGCGCTCTTTGGTCGTAAGTCCTAAAACTTTTAAACGATCCGTATAGGCATTGTCAGTAAATCCACCAGCATATTCCAGCACCTTACTAATGGTTTCGGTCGGAAGCAACTCATAAATACCCGGGCGTTTTACATTGCCTTTTATTTCCACGCGTTTGTTGTAAACACCTACCTGAATAACGTCATTGTCCTGAAGACGAATGTCACTATTCAACGTGCCATTCATTAATAATTCGTACAAATCAAGGGTAGCGATGGTCTTATTTCGGCGAACCACCTGAATCTGACGAAACGAACCAAGCTCATTGGGGCCACCTGTCAAATAAAGAGCATTAAGTGCCGATGACAAAGAAGATACGTTGTACGTTCCTGGGGTGGTTACCTCGCCCAAAACAGTTACCCGAATGGTCCGGATTCTGCTCAAACGAATTTGAAGAAACGTGCTTGCACTGCTGTTTCCAGGCGTACCCAAATTGTTGTAGTAAGGCGACAATCGCGTAATCAACTCTTTCTGTGCTTGTTCAATAGTACGTCCACTTAATTGAACCGTTCCGACAGGTTTAATAAACGCAAACCCATCCGAGTTTACCACCATTTCAATTTGTGATTGAGAGTACCCATAAATATAGGCCGTCAGCTCATCACCTGGCCCAATGGTATAATCGCGAGGGGTGGCGATATTTTCAGAAGGAGCAAAATCTACTTTGGGATTATTAAAAAGCTGTGTACCAAATATTTTACGACGCAGTTTAACCAACTGTGCTTGTCGATACGCTTCTTCTGGATCTAATGCCGACGAATCTGCCTTTACTACCGTCGGATTCACTGGCGCTTGAGGGTCTTTAACTTGCTCTGCCTTTTTAGACATGGCATTGTTGATTGCACTTTGTTGAGCAGCGGTCGGGGTAGTGCCAGCATTGGTGGCCGAAGATTGCCCTTGTGCTGCTGCGGGAGCACCCGCCCCTGCCGAACCGCTTGAAGATGAGCCTGCCCCCGCGGGAGTTTGAGCGTTTATGCTCACAATGGCGAGAACACTTACCAGACAAAGGTTGAAAATGGTGCGCTGAGCGCTTGATAGAGAGAAACTTCCAAAAAACTTCTTCATGCAAATTATGTTCAAAACAAAATTCTTAGATTCTGATTAACAATATCTTAACGTATTCGCTAAGCCGTTCGATATGTAAGAACGAATCTGGCCAACAAAGTAACGTAACTTTTTGTGTTTTTTAAACTTTTTTCTTTTTTACGGCCATTTTCGCGGCTTATTGTATAATTTTTCCGATATTTTCATTTTCGTAAATGATGTATTTTCCCTTTTTTAGATTATTAACAATCAAGGCATTAAGAAATATGCATGTAATACAAAAAGAACTTTGTTTTACAAAGTAAGTTAAACTTCCCCAAACCTTGCAAATTTTTGTCCATAATTATTTTATGAACACTGTTTTTCACATTTTAAACGTTGTATTTCGTGCATTTAAAATCGTAATTTGTAACCACAGCGCTTCAGAGGGGCGTCCTTAATCTATAAATAAAGTAATGGCAGAAGAAGTAAAGTACGACGAAAGCAGTATTAGGTCTCTTGATTGGAAGGAGCATATTCGACTCCGTCCGGGAATGTATATAGGAAAACTCGGCGACGGTTCCGCCGCAGATGATGGCATATACGTACTGGTCAAAGAAATCATTGACAACTCCATTGACGAACACACTATGGGCCATGGCAAATCCATTGAAATAAAAATCATGGACCACCGCGTCGAGGTTCGCGATTATGGCCGGGGTATTCCTTTGGGGAAATTGGTGGATTGTGTTTCCAAAATCAATACCGGGGGTAAATACGATTCAGGCGCCTTTCAAAAATCAGTCGGGCTTAATGGCGTAGGTACCAAAGCAGTGAATGCTCTTTCCAGTTATTTCAAAGTTCAGTCGTTTCGGGAGGGAAAAACCCGGTGGGTAGAATTTCGCAAGGGAGAAATAACAGCAGAATCCCCAGAAGAAGCAACCAACCAGCGCAATGGCACACACATGATTTTTGAGCCTGATAATACCATTTTTAAGAATTACCACTATATCCCCCAATTTCTCGACAACCTGATTTGGAATTATTGCTACTTAAACGCTGGGTTAACCATCAATTTTAACGGGCAAAAGTTTTTTTCACAAAACGGGTTATTAGACCTTTTACGGAACAAAACCGACGAAGACGCCATCCGGTCTCCTATTATTCATCTGACAGGCAATGACATTCAGATTGCTCTCACGCACGGCAACCAATACGGAGAAGAGTACTACTCCTTCGTCAATGGCCAATATACCACACAAGGGGGCACGCACTTAGCAGCTTTTCGCCAATCACTCGTCGATACTGTTCGCGAGCACTTTAACAAAGATTATGCGGTAGAAGATGTCCGGGCGTCCATCATCGCGGCCGTCAGTGTGAGGGTACAGGAGCCAGTATTTGAATCACAAACCAAAACAAAACTGGGTTCCAATAATATCTCTCCTGATTCCAACAGCCCCACCATTCGTACGTTTGTTAATGATTTTCTGAAAGCGAAGTTGGACAATTTTCTACACATGAATCCCTCAGTACGGGAAGCCATGAAAAAGCGAATTGAACAATCGGAGCGGGAACGTAAAGAGTTGGCTGGAATCAAAAAACTAGCTAACGACCGCGCCAAAAAGGCCAATTTGCACAACAAAAAACTCCGCGATTGCCGCAATCACCTTCCTGATGTAAAATCCGAAGACCGCTACGAAACCACCCTTTTTATCACCGAAGGAGACTCGGCCAGCGGCTCGATTACCAAGTCACGAAACGTACAAACCCAAGCTGTATTCAGCTTGCGTGGAAAGCCGCTCAACTGCTTCGGAATGACGAAAAAAGTGGTGTATGAAAACGAGGAATTTAACCTTCTCCAACACGCCCTCGACATTGAAGACGGTCTCGACAACTTACGCTACAACCGCATTGTAATTGCCACCGATGCCGACGTAGACGGGATGCACATTCGTTTGCTAATGTTGACATTCTTCCTGCAATTTTTCCCCGATTTGGTACGTAATGGCCACGTGTATATTTTGCAAACGCCTTTGTTTCGAGTACGTAATCCGCGCAATCACAAAGAAACCATTTATTGCTACAGCGATGAGGAGCGGCAGAAAGCCATCAAAAAACTCGGCGGTGGCAAAAAAGTAGAGATTACACGATTTAAAGGCCTGGGTGAGATTTCTCCCGATGAATTCGGTCGGTTTATCGGAGAAAATATGCGTATTGAGCCCGTTATTTTGGACAAAGAAGCTACCATCCCCAAATTACTGAGTTATTACATGGGCAAAAATACCCCTGATCGTCAGCGATTTATCATTGACAACCTGCGGATAGAAAAAGATATTCTGGAAGAGGAGCCGATAGCAGAGGTAGCATAACTCGCACATCATTAAAAAAGGCTCGGTAAAATATTACCGAGCCTTTTTTAATGTCTTTACCCATTTATCCAGTGGCGTATTTGCGCTTCCGAATCCATTGCCAAGCTCCCCCCAAAAGTCCGATTAATACCAATGGAGCCAATAAATTAAGCAATTGCCATTGAGTCCTCTCCTCCTTCAATCTAATTTTATCCAACGGGCGCAGCGTTACCTGTTTATTTCGCGCCGTAATCAATCCTTCAGAATCAATTAGATAATCAATGGCGTACAATACAAAATCTTTGTTGGCAAAAGTCTTTCCCGACAAACGGTCATACCCCAACGGAAAGGGCGCATCCCGGGCGTAATCAATGTCATTGACCAACATATCGCCGTCAGAAACGACCAATATTTTGGCGGGTTTCCCCTGTCCCACAAAAGAACTCATGCGCGGGTCGTTGGGAAGAAGACGGTTGTTGTAAAGCGATGAAAAAGCCCCCTCCAAGAGCAGAGCCACATTTTTTACACCTGCATTATATTCTCTCGGATCTGGTTGTTGACGCGCTTCATTATAGGCCACCAACGCGGGCGCTTTCAGAAGCTTAGTGTATTGGGAAGTAAGTAAAAGCGGTGTTTTGACAATGCCAGGCGCATCAACAGTATCAATGCTACTGGGAAAACGTGTGTAAATAGCATCTAAATTTCGGACAATCGGGTGTTTGCCAAAATTGTTAATCAACGGAAAAAACCGCCACGGTAGGGGTTTAATCTGAGGTTTGTCACCCATGTTGCCCACATTGAGCGGAAGCAAGGCACAGTTGAGGTCTTTGACAAGATTTTGATTGATGCGGCATCCGTATTTAAACAGTAAATCATCCAAATTCAGCGCCGAGGGCTGGGCGAATGTACCTTCTAAACTGACACTGTCGACCCGCGCCCCGTCGGCAAAAAGCACTAATTTTCCGCCCCGCATCACAAATTGGTCAAGTCGGTATTTTTCATCTTCCGTAAAGGGCAAATCGGGTTTGGGAATGATAAGCAAATCGCCTTTCTCCCAAGAGTCCGGATTCTGAACGTCGAAGTACAAATCATAGTTTTGTTGGAGTGTAGCCAACAAATCCGAAAAACGCGGCGGGGGCACTTTGGTATGCCCTACCAAAATACCAATGCGTTTGTGTTCTTTGAGCGTCAGCCGACGAATAGCCGACGCCAGTTCAAACTCCACTCCTTCATACGACTGATTCAGCCGTTCTTCGGGAGACGCTGATTGATTTCCCTTCAACAATTGCACGGGATATTCTTTGCCTTCATAAACCAGCATTGCTCCCGGAAATACCAATCGCTCAGTACGTTTTCCATCTTCATTGGCAAACAAATTGGTTGGAATAAGTCCTTTCTGGGTGAGCTCTTCCTGTAATTTGGGGTCGTTGGGTTCAATAAAACGATAGGCAATATTGGCCCCTGCATAATCAGAAAATGATTCAAGGGTTTCTTGAATCGCGCGTTCGAGCCGTTCAAATCCAGCGGGAAAATCACCCGTCAGATAGACTTTTATCACCACCTGACCGTCTAGATTTTGGAGCAATCGTTTGGTGGCATCCGAAATGGAATACCGTTTTTCTTCTGTCAAATCCCACCGAAAAAAGACAAACGAGGCTAA
>JAIXPV010000531.1 GCA_027486105.1 Runella sp.
AAATTGCATTGTTTCGATGACTTCTGATTTTGTTTTACTCAAAAATGGGGTTCAACTGCCCGTTTCACGCCGCAAAGGGCGGGCTCTCAAACGCAATCGGAACGTGGTTTCGCTCTTTAGTAAACTGCGCGAGCGCCGAACTTGGTATTGATTTTGCTAGAGATGGATAAAATCGGTATATATGTTTGCGTAAACCGTTCGTTTACGTTAAGTTCGTAAAACCATAAATTATCCATTTCACACAAGGCAACTATGACACTTATTCGCCTTTTTTTGGTATCTACTCTGCTCACGGTTTTCTGTTTCTTGCCCTCAGCTCATGCGCAGTATGCGTATAAAATTGCAAAGCTTAAATACGGGGGCGGCGGTGACTGGTACGCCAATAAAACATCATTGCCCAACTTAATTAAATTCTGCAATCAAAACCTACGCATGAATGTCTTTCCCGACGAAGACATTGTGGAGCCAGGTAGTCCCGATTTATTTTCCTACCCATTTGTGCATTTAACAGGTCACGGCAACGTCCTGTTTTCGGATTCTGAAGCGCGAAACCTGCGTCGTTACATGATTTCGGGAGGCTTTTTGCACTTAGACGATAACTATGGCCTTGATAAATTCATTCGGCGGGAGATGAAAAAAGTCTTTCCCGAGTTAGAGTTTGTGGAAGTACCCTATTCTCATCCGGTTTATCATCAAAAATTCAATTTTCCCAACGGCCTGCCCAAAGTACACGAGCACGATGCCAAAGCTCCTCAAGGATTCGGGCTTTTTTGGGAAGGCCGTTTAGTATGTTTTTATAGTTACGAGTGCGACTTAGGAAATGGTTGGGAAGACCAAAGTGTTTACAACGATCCCGAGGAGCTACGACAGCAGGCGTTGCGTATGGGAGCAAACTTGGTACAATACGCACTTACGGTAAACCAATAATAATGGCGAAAATTCGCTTTTTTCTGTTGGTTTTGCCAAAAGTATTTCTTAGATTTGTACAAGTTTTCACATTAAAATAACCCATTAATTTTCATGTACGCAGTATTGGCCGCTTTTTTTGGACACTGGTATCTTTCCTTGTTTTGTCAAACATTTTTCTTGCATCGTTATTCTGCCCATAAGATGTTCACTATGAACAAATTCTGGGAAAAGTTTTTCTATGCCTTAACCTACATTTCGCAGGGGTCATCCTATTTAAGCCCACGTGCTTATGCCATTTTGCACCGTATGCACCACGCATTCAGTGACACCGACAAAGATCCGCACTCGCCGCACCATACCGAGAACGTATTTACGATGATGTGGAAAACAAAAGATATTTATAATGCGGTTTTGAGTCGTAAAATGAAAGTAGAGGCTCGTTTTGAGCGAGATTATCCTTATTGGGAAAAACTCGAAAAACTGGGTGATTCGTGGATGTCGCGTCTGGGTTGGGGGCTTTTGTATTCGGCTTTTTACATCTTTGCTTTTATTTATTTAGATATGCACTGGGCGTTTTTCCTATTGTTACCCATCCATTATTTGATGGGACCCGTACACGGTGCAATTGTCAATTGGAGTGGACATAAATACGGTTACCAAAATTTTGACAACAAAGATGAGTCTAAAAACTCACTCATTTTTGATATTTTGATGATGGGCGAGTTGTTTCAGAACAACCACCACAAATTGCCCAACCGGGTTAATTTTGGAGCAAAATGGTTTGAATTTGACCCAACTTACCCCGTCATTAAACTCCTGAGTTGGACTAAAATCATTAAAATGAAAGAGTCAAAAGTAGGAGTGGAAGTGCCTAATCAAAAGGCCGAAATGATGCAATAATACACGTTTGTGTTTTGTATAATAAACGAAAAAGGGACGAATTATTCGTCCCTTTTTCGTTTTAGAGGAGTCGAGAAGCGATTTCTTCCCATCCCATAACTCGGTCAAATTCTGTATCTTCTAAATTGTGAGGTGCATTAAACAATAACCCTTTTCCCCTAAACGTCTTTAGGTTACGGGGAAGGTCGTCAACCAAATAATCGCCACTGAGCACACTTTTGTCGCCGCAGAAAATAATATTTGACCAAGGTATAAAATCGAAGTGTTTCTTTAGCCAATCGTATTTTTCACGAAACGAATTCGGAAATTCCATCGCTGCCGTTGCCACAAAAATTTCATATTTTTTGCTTAGTGCAAAAACAGTTTCTTGCGCATTGGGTACCAAAGGAATATCACTGAAAAAACCTGGCTCATGAATGAGTCCATAGAGGCGTTGATGATGGTCGGAGGATAGAATTTTGTGTAAAGACATTTTGTTGAATTCTTCGCGGGCAAGGCCTGTTCCGAAGTCACGAACGATAATATCAGCGAGTTTTCCGTGGGTATCAGCCAATACGTCATCTTGATCTAAAATAAGGCGAGGTTTTGTCATTATTTTTGAAACTTTAGTTATAAAGACAACCGTCTCTATTTTTGAAAAATTCACTATTCCCTAAAAATTTGTGACTTAAAAATAGTACAATCCGTAAAAACCTTCTTTAGAAAATGGAGTTAAGTCATTGATACATTGTTATTTTTAAGCTATGCCGAAGCGTTACATTATATTTTTTCTTTGGTGGTTGGCGCTGCATGCAAGAGCCCAAAGAAATGACTGTAATTTGTCAATCAATAAGCCGATTGTTAGCGTATCAAAAGCAGGAAGACCTTCGGTAGCCGCCCTAACGGCCGTTTGTCAGGATAGTTTAGTCCAGCTTAATCTAAAAAATTACGAAAAAGGTACGGTGGTGCAGTGGAGGTTGAATAATACTGATATTCCAAATGCAAAGGATACCATTTTGGTAATTAGAAACAATCAGGCTGGAGTTTACACTTGTACCGTTAAAAACAATGTGTTGTGTCATCCCTGCCCAGCTAAACTTCGTGCTCGGGCAGATCCACCGACAACTCACTAATCG
>JAIXPV010000377.1 GCA_027486105.1 Runella sp.
CGCCAGCGTGCTTCGGCTACCATCAGCGGCGATACCGCCATTAAATTTGAAGAACGAGCTTCTTTAATCTTGCGATTTGAAGGCACGCCGCCGTGGACCTACGCGCTTTCTGATAATTCAACGAATACCGTCGATTTTTCGCCGTTTACCGTGGCGGTTTCTCCGACCCTTCCCACGGTTTATACCTTAAAATCAGTCACAAATGTCTGCGGGGCGGGTGTGGTGAGCGGAAGTGCGTTAGTGAAGGTGATTATTACAGGCACCGTTCAGGAAGAAGAAAATAAGATAAAAATATTTCCCAATCCTGCCCAAACAAAAGTGAAGGTAGAGGTGAATACTCCGCAAAGCCAACCACTGATGTGGGAATTGGTAAATGTAGATGGCAGAATAGTGAAAGAGGGGAGTGTAAGAAAAAGTCAGCGGAGTAGTTTTGAGATAGACGTCGTAGAATTGCCTTCGGGAACCTACGTGCTGCGAATTTCGCTGGGCGAACAAACGATTGTCAGAAAACTAATTAAACTCTAACCTTTGATTTATTCCAGCAAAGGGCTCGTTGTTCTTTATACTTGAGGTATGTATCAATCACTTCCAAATCGGCATCAGCCCAGTCTACTTTTGAAAGTTGGTCGATGCGCACCCATTTGTACTGCGCGTGTTCGGTAAGAATAACGGGCGCGCTGGTCATGCGACAGATATAAGGCACCAAACAAATAATGCGATTACGGCTTGGGTCTTCTTTGTAAGCAGGAGCGAGGCGTTGCCCGATTTCAATTTCGATGCTCAATTCTTCCATGATTTCGCGGTGAAGGGCTTCGGTTTCGGATTCGCCTTCATCCACTTTTCCGCCCGGAAATTCCCACTTAAGCGGTAACGACATGGTACTACTGCGTTGAGCAGCAAACAATTGCCCATCTTTTTCGAAAATGGCGCAGGGAACCATCACGATGTTTCTCGAATGTTCAGATGGGGTAGACATATAATGGATGATTTTTGCACAAAGGTACGACGGAAAATCATTTGTGAAGGGTTTTTTTATCAAGCGGTCGCCAACTTGAGAAATATTTTTTACTTTCAGCCCAAGTTACAAGTGGTTTTTGACCTGTATTCCCTTTATTGTGTAAGATTTTATTCAACCCTTTTATAAAATTATGTTTACGGAAAAAGACTATCAGCAAATTGCCAAACAGGGCATTCCAATCGAAACTATCCAACAACAAATCAGTCATTTTGTTAACGGTTTTCCATATCTCAAAGTGCTCAAAGCGGCTACCGTAGGTGATGGAATTGTACGGGTCGAAGAAAACGCATTGGAGGCATTGGTGAAGGCGTTTGACGCGCAAGCCGACCAAGTGTCTTTGTTGAAATTTGTCCCTGCTTCGGGCGCTGCTACACGTATGTTTAAGGCATTATTTGCGTTCAAAGATGAAGGCAAAAGCGATAAATCCATCGTTGAGTTTAGCGAACGCTTGCGTGATTTTGCCTTTTTTGAAGACCTCCAAACCATCATGGCCGCGGAGGGAGGAGCCATTGAAGCCGATATGGCCGCGGGGGAATTTCGGAAGATTGCGGATTATCTGCTCACGGGCAAGGGCCTGGATTACGGCAACTTACCCAAAGGACTCCTGAAATTTCATGCCTATCCCGATGGAGCCCGTACGCCTGTAGAAGAGCATTTGATTGAAGGTACAAACTATGCAAAGTCGGGGGGTAAAGTGCGCATTCATTTTACCGTTTCGCCAGAGCACAGGAGCCGTTTTGAAGCCTTGATTGGTGCCGTAAAACCACTTTATGAAGATAAGTTTGGGGTGGTTTATGACATTAGTTTCTCCGAACAAAAACCGTCCACAGATACCATTTCGGTCAACCTAGATAATACGCCTTTTCGCAATGCCGATGGCAGTTTGTTGTTCCGTCCTGCTGGGCACGGAGCCTTGTTGGCTAATTTAGACGAGCAAGACGGTGACGTGGTTTTTATCAAAAATATTGACAACGTGGTGCCTGATAGCCTGAAAGAAACCACCTTTACTTATAAGAAAGTGCTGGGGGCTTTGTTGCTGAACTACCGTCAACAAGGTTTTGATTTTCAAAAGCGGATGGAGAACGGAGAAACCAGCGATACCCTCGTAGAAGAGTTGACCCACTATTTTGAAAAAACCTTGTTTACACTACCTCCCGCAGGATTTGAAGCGTCTTCTTCGGCAGAAAAATTAGCCTATTTTCAACAAAAACTGGATCGTCCGTTCCGTCTTTGCGGTATGGTTCAAAACGTAGGAGAACCAGGCGGGGGGCCGTTTTGGGCGAGCAACTCCGACGGAACTACGTCGCTCCAAGTGGTTGAATCAGCGCAGATTGACATGACAGATGCAGCCCAAAAGGCTCTGTTTGATACGGCTACGCACTTCAACCCCGTCGATTTGGTATGCTCATTGAGAGGCTACAAAGGAAAGAAATTTGAATTGATGAAATACGTAGACATCAATACGGGATTCATTACCCAAAAATCAAAAGACGGTAAAGACCTCAAAGCACAGGAGTTGCCAGGATTGTGGAACGGCTCTATGTCTGATTGGAACACGGTATTTGTAGAAGTACCGTTGATTACGTTCAATCCCGTAAAAACCGTCAATGATTTGCTCCGCAAAGAGCACCAATCGTAGTGGAGCTTTAGAGAGGTTAAGGGTTAAGGTGCCTAAATTCGCATTAAGCGCCCACAAAACCTTTAACCTCTCAATATATGATTCATTTACCTACTCCTTAACCATTTTTGTGCTGAACCAGCGGTCGTTTATTTTTACCTGTATAAAGTAAACCCCTGAGGATAAAGCATGGATGTCCACCATGTCTTCATAGGTAGGGCGAGATTCCCAACGATTACTTTTTAAAATTCTTCCCTGATTATCCACCAACTGCCATTCGGTTGCGACCGTATTGGAGATGCTGATGTTTAGTTGTTTGGCCATTGGATTAGGGAAAAAATTGATTCCGCTTTTGGTGAGGTCAGCGATGCTGGTGATAATCACGTTGGCAAACGCACTTCCCGAAACATTTCCAGTGCCGCAGGTATTGCTCACGGATTTTAGGGTGTAGGTGGTGGGCAATTGCGGAGCAACGGTCAGGACTGTTGGGCTGGTAGAAGTGGTGCCTGTGGTATTGTCTGATAACGTGTATGTCCACGGCCCATCACCACTAAACTGAATGACCAAAAAAACCTCTTCTCCGGGCTTGAGCGGTGTGGTACCCCCCCCACTCAAAATCGCTCCAGGACGCCTCCCCAGAAAGAAAGCACTGGTAGGGACCAAGGTGATGGCCGAGCCGCCCGTGGTAATTACCCGGATACGATAGCTACCGCCTACGGGTGTAGTGGCAGGAATAGAAGCAATGATTGGGCTTTGGGTGCCCGTGCCTATCAACACTGGGTTGGTAAATGCACCGACGCTGTCGGAAAGTTGCACCTGAAAACCAGTCGTGCCCGACAATACACCGCCCACCGTAAATTTGATTTCCACGTCTTTCCCTGAACAGATAGCAGTACTTGGATTCTCCGTCAACAAACGAGGAATGACTGTGACTGGTGCACTGCCCGATGTGGTGCCTTCTCCACATACGTTTCGTACCGAGCTTACCACATAGGTTGCCGTTTGAGGGGGTGTGATATTGATCGTAAAAGGGGTTTGGGCTGCGGTAGCAGTGGTGCCGTCAGACAGGGTAAATGTCCAGGGACTTTCGCCCGTAAAATTGAGCGTGAGCGAGGCTGTTTCCCCGAAATTAACGGTTGAACTTCCGCTCAGAGTGGCAGTTGGGCGTGCTCGAATCGTAAATGCAGGGCTATTGACAGACGAGGCCGCTGCACTGGCCACCACGCGTAAACGGTATCCATTGCCTGCCACTACGTTGGTGGGAATGCTGACAGTGATGGGGCTACCTGCTCCCGAACCCAAAACGCGCGGGGTAGCAAAACTCCCAGCCATGTCTGAAAGCTGTACGGTGTAGGTGACTGGTGTACTGAAAGTGCCGGTTACCAAAAAAGGAAGGCTTACGTTGGTTCCGACACAAACCCCACCCAAAGCGACATCCGCTACGCTGATTTTAGGCACTACCGTAACGGTCGCGATTCCTGAAACCGTTCCTGCACCACAAGCGTTGCTGACCGACATCAAGCTGTAGTTGGTGGTTACCATTGGATTAACAACGAGTTTTGCGGGGTTTGTAGAAGTTGTTGTTATGGGGCCAGAGGTAAGTTGGTAGGTCCAAGGTGCATCACCTGTAAACGCAATGCTTAAACTGGTGGTATCTCCTATGCCTACTGCGGCTGTTCCGCTGAGAGTTGCCGTTGGTAAGGGTTTGACCGTAAACGCGTTGCTACTGACATACGTAGCTACCGAACTCGCGATAACACGAACCTGATAATTTCCTGCGGCTAAGTTGGTGGGTAAGGTTACATTCAAAGGACTGCTAGTGCCTGAGCCGAGGGTGATGGGTGTAAGAAAACTTCCTGCGGCGTTTGAAAGTTGAGCAGTATACGTCACTCTAGGGCTAGAAAAAGTGCCCGTAACGGTAAAAGGAATGGTTACCGCGGCCCCTGCGCACAAACTCGTGGCCACGAAATCTGTTGTGATGCGTGGAAAAACCGTGACTCGGGCGCTGCCAGATACTATGCCAGGGCCACAAATATTAGTGACGGATTGCAGGGTGTAAGTGGTTGAAAACGTGGGTTGTACTAACCCTTTGAGTGGATTGATCGAGGTAGTCGATGTGTTGGTATTGGTAAATGTATACGTCCAGGGGCCGTTGCCTGTAAATGCAATAGATAATTGGGCGGTACCGCCCACGTTGATACTGGTGTCACCGCTCAAAAATGCGGTTGGTGCTTTGAGCATCATAAAGACCGCCGATGGGGTGTAGCTCACGCCAGTTGTGTCGGTAATTACGCGCAGGCGATAGTCGCCGCCTAAAGTACTTGCGGGGAGCGTTACTTGAATGGGGCTTCTGGTACCAGTACCTATCGAAGTTAGGTTGGTAAAAGCGCCCGTAGCGTTGGAAAGCTGGACAATAAATAGCCTATTGGTTGTGTTCAGGTTGGATGTTACAAACGACACGGGGATTGTCGTACCTGCACAAACCATACCTCCGCTTACGTTGTTTGTGACAATGGTGGGCAGCTGAGCAAAAAGGGTGCTTTTGACCAAAACTAAAAGCAAAATCAGTACTAACTCAACACGTATAGACAATCTCATAAAACGTTTTCCGTTAAATGTTATTCGCTAGGTATAACTCCCCAAAAAGTGGGTATTATCCTTCGGACATTCAAAGTGCATTTTTTTCCTGCTGACAAAGATACAAGACCCTACGCGAGAATTTTGTATTTTCGCCCCAATTCTAGAAAATCATGTCCATTCGGATTCAACATTTAACCAAAGTGTACGGCAGCCAGAAGGCTGTCAATGATGTAAGTTTTGACGTTAGTCGTGGCGAAATTGTCGGATTTTTGGGACCAAACGGGGCTGGAAAATCAACGACGATGAAAATCACGACCTGCTATTTGTCGGCTACGAGCGGTCAGGTGGAAGTCAACGGTTTTGACGTAGCGCAACATTCTATGGATGTACGCCGGAGTATCGGGTATTTGCCCGAACACAACCCGCTTTATACCGACATGTACATCAAGGAGTTTTTGCGGTTTGTGGGGACTTTATACCATTTAAAAGGCGAAACTCTGACGAAGCGGGTGAGCGAAATGATTGAAATCTGCGGGTTGGAGGTTGAGCAACGAAAAAAAATAGGCCAATTGTCCAAGGGCTATCGTCAGCGCGTTGGGCTTGCGCAGGCGTTGATTCATAACCCCCCCGTATTGATTTTGGATGAAGCTACGACTGGTTTGGACCCCAATCAATTGGTGGAAATTCGTAACTTGATTAAAACTGTGGGCAAAGAAAAAACGGTTTTGTTTTCTTCACATATCATGCAGGAAGTAGAGGCTATTTGTGACCGGGTCGTGATTATAAACCGGGGGCAGGTAGTGGCCGACCGTTCCCTGAAAGACTTACAAAACGAAGGTAAGCCGTTAGAAGTGGTTTTTCGAGAACTTACGACGCAATAGCCGCCCTTTATTCTTCGTTTTGAAACATAATTTTCGATTTTGACGTAATAGTAACAGAGTGTATTTATTTGAAAAAACAACCATGAGAAAGACTTATTTAATACTCGCATTTGGTGTGTTGTTGACCTATTCGGCAACGGCCCAAAGTACGGCTAATCCTGATGCGCCCCCGCCGCCCGTTCGTCAGAATGAAGGCCCTATTAAGGTGCTCGACGCGCCGCCTCGCAAAAGCGAAGACCCTCAACGCCCCCCTTCGGCACTTGATAAAATCCGTTTGGGTGGCAGTATCGGCCCGTTGTCGTTTGGTACTTTTACAAGTATCGGAATCTCACCAATAGCGGGCTATCAGGTGACCGAACGTTTGTCTTTGGGAGGAGGCCTTAGCTATACTTATTCGAGTTATAAAAATCCAATTACGAGGGTTAAAACTAACTCAAATAACTACGGTGGGCGTTTCTTTGGAATGTTTAATATATTTGAAAGCATTAATTTAAATGCTGAATATGAATCATTAAATGTAGAATACCCTGATTTTACCTCCCAAATTTATAGAAGAACTTGGCTGAATTCAGCGATGGTGGGGGCTTCTTATTCTACCCCCATTGGTGGGAGATTTGTCAGGGCATTTAACCTAATTGTTTTGTATAATTTAAGTTATAATAACTTGGTAAATCCAAACGACCGAACTCAAAACATCTACCCAACGTCTAGCCCGCTGGTGATTAGGGCGGTGTTGTTTTAGGCCCAAAAGGATTATAAACGAAAAGCGCCTTTCTTGAGCAAGAAAGGCGCTTTTCGTTTGTAAAAAAACAGAGGGTTATTCTTCTTTGACGCTCGTGAATTGCGTCAGACGGTGGCCCATTTTGCTGTATTTGGTTCTAAGGTAATCTTCATTGTGTGGGTTGGCGGCCATTTCGATTTGAATATTATCAACAATTTCGAGCCCGTACCCCATCAATCCAACGCGCTTTTTGGGGTTGTTTGAAATGAGGTTGATTTTGGTGAGGCCCAAATCCCGCAAAATCTGCGCGCCGACGCCGTAGTCGCGCTCATCCATCTTAAACCCTAATGCGAGATTGGCTTCTACGGTATCCAACCCGTTTTCTTGTAATTTGTAAGCTTTGAGTTTGTTGATTAAACCAATGCCCCGCCCTTCCTGATTCATGTACAATACCACACCTTTGCCGGCGCGTTCGACCATTTGCATGGCGGCGTGGAGTTGAGGGCCGCAGTCGCAGCGACACGAACCGAAAATGTCGCCTGTGGCGCAGGAAGAATGGACGCGTACCATCACGGTTTCGTCTTTTTCCCAAGAACCTTTGATGAGTGCTAAGTGCAGTTCATCGGTATTTAACTGGCGGTACGCAATCATGTCAAAATGCCCCCACTCTGTAGGCATATCAACCGCTATTTCGCGTTTGATGAGTGATTCGGTGCGGAGACGATAGGCAATCAAATCTTTGATAGACACCAACTTCATTCCGAATTTGTCGGCCAAAACACGCAATTGAGGCAAACGAGCCATGGTCCCGTCTTCGTTTAGGATTTCGATGAGCACCCCTGCTGGTTTTAAACCTGCAAGTCTAGCAAAGTCAATGGTCGCTTCGGTGTGACCCGTGCGACGCAATACCCCTCCATGCATGGCTCGAAGCGGGAAAATATGCCCTGGTCGGCCCAATTCTTCAGGTTTTGTTTCGGGGTTTACCAGCGCCTGAATGGTTTTGGCGCGGTCAGAAGCTGAGATACCAGTGGTGCAACCATAACCCAA
Organism: Runella sp.; assembly: GCA_027486105.1. Classification (GTDB taxonomy): domain Bacteria; phylum Bacteroidota; class Bacteroidia; order Cytophagales; family Spirosomataceae; genus Runella. The sequence goes on from JAIXPV010000377.1 coordinate 7,866, forward strand.
CAAGTCGACAGAAACCGTAAATGGTGTTTCGTGGGTAGAGGTATTATCACCCACCATCATTTTGAGACCTAATTCTTCGCAGCGCTCTACGGTGAGTGGGGCGCACATCAATCCCCGTCCTTCTCGGACCATAAAATTCACCATTTCGGGGGTGATTTTTTCGGCGGCACACACAAAGTCTCCTTCATTTTCCCGATCTTCGTCGTCTACGACAATGATGATTTTCCCATCCCTAATATCGGCAATGGCATCTTCAATTCTATCAAGTTGTATGGAATTGGTATTATTATTGCTATCCATGTATCAAGTAAAAAAATAGTTTGTCAAAAATTACGTTTTATGCTTAGTTACCCGCTTGAGTTGATTCATTGTGAGCATGGTTGTGTAGTTAAAACAACCGTGGGCAAAGATACGTTCTTTGGACGGAACGAAAGAAGAATAACACAATCTATGAGAATCTATCTTTTACTTGCTTTACTGGCATTTCCATTCGTCCATTTATACGCACAGGATGATTGGTGCACAAATCCTCCCATGGGAGTATCGCAGGGCGGATTTAATGTTGTTGGGTCTTCTAATGGCTGTGCTCCTTTTGAAGTTAAAGTTGAAAAAACGGTAGGAGATAATTATAAGTACATCTACGACTATAAAGGAGGAAGCCCTCTCAAAACGCCCTATATCCCAGAAGATGCCACAACCCATAAATACCTCAAACAAGGTACTTACAAGATATTGCAACTGGGGAGTAACGGCTCTGGGTCGGTTTTTTGCCGCACGGTTAATGTGTATTCACCACCTAATTTTACCGCTAAAGCCTGTAGTAATCGAAAAATTCAAGTCACTATTGCCGATGACAGTACCACCAAGCGGTATGATAGTTTTACGATTGAGTGGGAACCTGGTGTAAAAGAAACGGTTACATCAACAGGAACTTACAGCCACTCATACAATGCCACAGCCAACATAGCAACGGTGTTTGTCACGGGGAGCGTCGGAGGGCAATCCTTGGGTTGTTCGATTTCGGTGGCACCTATTGTTCTTAACAGTACGGATTTATCCACTACTTCAATTCGTAGAGTAACCCTAAACAACGACGGCTCAGTAGCGGTCTTGATTAGAGCCCCTGTGGGAACGACTACATCCGTTCAGGTAAGTCAAAATAGCAGCGCTTTTACGGGGCTTCCGGGGCAAATAACCCTCACAAGAGACACGGCAACCATTACGGTCAGAGACGTAAATGCCCTCAAAGACACATACTGCTTCCGACTGAATACCAACGATGGATGTGCCAATAATGCCGCTTTAACGTCCAATGTAGTTTGTGCTACGCCTTTAGAAGTAAAAGCGGAAAACCGTCAGAATGTGGTTGCTTGGAAAGAATATCCTAATGCCGCCGATTTTCAGAGCTATAGTATCACGCGTAATCTGGTAAGCATGGGAGGTTTAAGAAACGTGCGTACCAATACTACCCAAACCGATGCCAATGTGACCTGTGGAGAGATATATTGTTATCGGGTTACGGTCCAGTTGGCAGGTGGAGTAGAGTCGGTGTCGCCTTCAGTGTGCGTAAAAGCTATCTCTACGGAGTTTCCGTCGGTGGTTCAAAATGCGTTTGTTACGGTAGCTGATGAAGGGAAAATAAACATTTTTGCTACTCCTCCCGCTTCTGGAGCGACCCCCACTAAATTCAAAACGATTTTCTTCCGTACAGAAAACGGCAGCGGAGATTTTAAAGAAATAGCATCCTTGGATAATATACTTTCGTACGTCGATAATGCAGTAAATTCGAACCAACAATCCTATTGCTACAGGATTGCGTACGAGAATTCTTGCGGCAATCGCTCGCAGCCCTCTGAGCCTCTTTGTTCCATTTATTTGTCTTCCAAATCAGGTTCAACGGTCGATTGGACGTCTGAAACACCGTTTCTGGTACCCGTCAATCGTTATCAACTGGAGATTTTGGACGAGCAAGGCAATCTATACGACCAAATTCCTGTAGGGGTGAATACCAGCTATTCGCCCAATGTTTCTGACCAGCAGCTGTTTCGGTACCGGATTTTAGGGCTTTCGCAGGGCGGCGGCAATAGTTACTCCAATTATTATGTATTCAAGAAGAATGCACTGTTGTTTATTCCAGATGCTTTTTCTCCCAACGGCGACAATGTCAACGATATTTTTGCACCCAAAGGTCAATTTGTGGATAAGTCGCGCATGATTGTGTATAACCGCTGGGGACAGGTACTTTTTGAAACCAGCAATGCGCTGGAAGGCTGGGATGGCACCATCAACGGGCAGCCCGCTGTGGAGGGGACGTACGTATTTCGGATTGAAATAACCGATTCGTTGGGCGCAAACTTCGTCAAAACGGGAACCGTTCTGTTGGCTCGTTAGCGTTTTGTGCTTTATTTTTCTTCAAACTCAGTCAAAAAATGGCTACCTATCGGTATTTTCTGGTGAGCATATGAAGTTTTGCTTTCTGGAAGGCGGCGATTTTATCCAAGGCTAAGATAAACCGCTGGGGCGAGTTTTCGCCCCGTTTTATAAACTTTTTTGTTTAACCTTCTCGCCTATAATGCGCAGTCCATCAAGCGTCAGGCTTCGATTTACTTCCACAAACTCGCCATGTAAGGTATCAATGATGGAGGACAAACCTCCCGTAGCCAGTGCAATACAATCTCCCTCGAGTTCGCGGCGGATGCGCGTCACCATACCCCGCACCAGACTTTCATACCCTAATAAAATTCCCGCCTGAATGGCATGGGTTGTATTTTTTCCAATGGCCGATTCGGGCAGTTTTAATGGCACTTCGGGCAACTGAGCGGTGTTGGAAAACAGCGCTTTCACGGCTGTTTTCAGGCCGGGTGCGATGGCAACGCCCAAAATGCGGCCGTCTCCCGATACGGTCGTAAAGGTAAGTGCCGTACCAAAATCCACCACCACGGCATTTCGATTGTATTTGGTAAAAGCCGCCACGGCATTGGCCACGAGATCGCTGCCGATTTCGTGTGGATGGTCTATTTCCACTTTTAAATCAGGGTAAATATCGGGCCCGACCACCACAGGAGGCTCCCCAAAGAGGTTGGAGAGCATGGTGCGCAGGGTGGGCGTCAGTGGCGGAACCACACTGCTTAAAACCGTAATTGTGACCTTCTCCAAGGCTAGGTCAGCCTCTAAAAAATGAAGCCGTAATTTACTTTCAAAATAATTAGGAGATTCTTCGGGCAGTGAACGCGTACGAAAAATATGCGTCCATTCTTCATTTTGCCAAATTCCAAAAACGGTGTCAGTATTGCCTACGTCAACGGCTAAAAGCATGATAGACTGAGGTTTGTGAGGGTATATTTTTTGTGAATATGAAATATTTAGTAGGGCAAAATCAGTGCAGAAATTCAATGGAATCTATCAAAAACGCCGAAGCGATTCATGTGTATAGGTCGTTTTTATCCAATATTCAGCCGTGTTTTTTCGTTGTCTTTCTATTGGTTCAGCCAAAAGTCCTTTATTTTGTGAAACTGAGTTGCGTTCTGGAAAATTTAACCCGCTAATGATTTATGCGCAAGTTAAGCGTTTTTTTATCCCTCTTACTACCTTGTGTTGGATTTACTCAAGATTTGCCCGATTGGGAAAACCCGTCGGTGGTCAGCCGAAACACCGAACGGCCCCATACTACGATTATCCCATACGCCGACGAAGCATCGGCGCTTAAATCTGACCGTTCGGCGTCGCCTTTTTTTAAATCATTAAACGGAACGTGGAAATTTAAGTGGGTTTCTCATCCCTCCAAAGTGCCTGGTGATTTTTTTCAAGTTAATACTAATCTCTCAGGTTGGGATGATTTGCCCGTTCCTTCCAATTGGCAGGTGGTGGGCGCGCGCGAAGGCCGCGCGTATGATCGGCCCATTTTTACGAACATAAAACATCCTTTTCCGGCCAAACCGCCTCGTATCACGAGCGATACCAACGCCGTAGGGCTGTATCGTACGTCATTTACGATTGCTCCCAATTGGCAGGGTCGTGATGTGTTTTTACATTTTGCGGGAGTTCAATCTGCCTGTTACGTTTGGGTCAACGGATTGCAGGTGGGGTACCACGAAGATGGCATGACGCCTGCTGAGTTTAACGTAACAAAATATTTAAGAGCGGGCGAAAATCAACTGACGGTGCAAGTCATCAATTGGTCGGATGGAAGTTACCTTGAAGATCAAGATTTTTGGCGTATCTCAGGTATTTTTCGTGATGTTTACCTGTACGCTGTGCCTACGATCCACGTCAGAGATTATTACGTGGTAACTGATTTGGATGAAAATTACCAAAACGGTACCCTGAAAGTATCAGCTTTCGTCAAAAATTTCTCGGCACAGGTTCAGGATAAATACCAAGTCAAATTTAAACTTTATGATCCCGACGGGCGAATTTTTCAGGGGGAATTTGTCAAAAATGTTCCGATGATGGACCCCAAGGATGAGTCTTATCTGACCCTCAATGTGCCTATTACCTCGCCCGCCCGCTGGACTGCCGAGCCGCCA
>JAIXPV010000096.1 GCA_027486105.1 Runella sp.
AAAACCTCGAATTTAAAGCCCGCCATGGGGTGTTTAACATCGACGGAGGCTCCCCTAAAATCATTCCGGGCAAGGGATGGGACTTGGAAGATTCATTGGCCAAAAGAGATGCTTGCGAAAAGTATGGCATTAGCTTAGATGCTTACCACTATCCGCTGACCTCGGCAGGAATTGACAAAGTAGCTTACCCGAATATAATGCTCGGCAAAAGCCCGGAGCGCGACCGTGAAATCGAATACCTTCAGCAAATGATTCAGGTAGCGGGCAAAACGGGTATAAAGGTATTGAATTATAACACCACCATTCTGCCAGTATTGCGTACAGGGAAATACACCGACCCCAAACGCGGCAATGCCGAATACAGCGTGTGGAATTATGAAGAAGCGTTGAAAAGAAATGACCCCAAGACAGTGGCAGGGGATGTTTCGGTTGATCAGATATTTGAGCGAATCACTTACCTACTCGACCGTATTCTGCCCGTTGCCAAGGAGTATAAAGTCAAATTAGCCAATCACATTGCCGACCCACCAGTACCTGCCGCATACCGGGGCATAATGCGCTGGAACAGCCCCGATGTTTTCAAAGGAATTCAACGTTTTGCCAAACTTTACGACAGCGAATACCACGGGTTCAATTTTTGCATCGGCTCCATTGCCGAAGGTCTGAAAGACCCCAAAAATGACATTTACCCCATCATCAAATGGGTAGGCGAACGAAACCAGATTTTCAATGTCCATTTGCGAAACATCAAAGGCAATTTTAATAACTTTCAGGAAGTGTATCCCGACAACGGAGAAATGAACTTCGCGCAGGTAGTCAGAGCCTTACGGGATGTGGGTTATGCCGGCATGGTCATGCCCGACCACGTGCCGCACCACCACGACCCCGCCGCTAGTTTGCAGGCTTTTTCATTCTGCTACGGCTACATTAAAGGACTGCTGCAAACAATTTCGGAAGAAGTATAGGCCGTTATTTCTATTTGATGCCGATGAAGGTGTTATCACCTGCATCTCTTTTCGGCAGTTAGTTTGTTGGTGAAAACACCAAGAAAGGCAAAAAAACACCAACAAAGGCAAAAGAATACTAAAAATGGCCTTCGTGATTTTCTTTGTGTTTCAACTTTATGTTCTTTGTGGTAAAAAAACGTTCTTTTGTGGTTGCAGGGCAGATACCTGCAATTAACCATTAACCACCAGCCACTAACCCACCAATTTTCAACACGTATGCATTACACATCTGGACCCCGCATCAAAGAAATCATCATTACGCCCATTGCCGTCGTTGACCCGCCCCTGCTCAATGCGGCGGGCTTGCACGCTCCTTATGCGCTTCGTACCATCATGGAGGTGATTACGGACGATAATATTTCGGGCATCAGCGAAATCCCAGGGAATAAAGATATTGATGCGGCTTTGGAAGAAGCCAAAGTGTTACTCATTGGCCGGGATGTATTTCAATTGAACGAAATCAGACACGTATTGGTAGAGCGTTTTGGCACCGACACTTCGGCCCAACGCGGAGAAACACCTTGGGACCAACGCAAATTGGTTCATATTTTCAGCGCCGTAGAAGTGGCCTGTATGGACATCATTGGTAAAGTGACTGGACGACCGATTGTGGATTTATTGGGCGGCAAAATGCGCGACCGCGTGCCTTTTTCCGCCTATCTTTTTTATAAATACGAAGGTGCGGGTGGAGAATTAGCCTTTGACATCGACCCCAACGCAACAGGGTGGGCCGCGGCCCGGCAGGCTAGTGCCTTGAACCCATCGGAAATTGTGGCCCAAGCCCAAGCCATGTGTAAGGAGTTTGGTTTTCAATCCATTAAACTCAAAGGAGGCGTGTTTGAGCCGCGTCAGGAGGTAGATGCTATGTTTGCATTGTATGATGCCTTCGGCCCTAATGTGCCACTTCGCATTGACCCCAATGCCCTCTGGACCGTGGAAACGGCCATCAAATACGGTAAAGAAATGGAGCCGATTCTCGAATATTTGGAAGACCCCACGCGCGGCCAAGAAAACATGGCGAAGGTGCGCAAAGCCATCAAAACGCCCCTTGCAACCAACATGTGTACCACTTCGTTTGAGGATATCCCCAACAGTGTCGCTATCGGCTCGGAAGATATTATCTTGAGCGACCACCATTTTTGGGGTGGCCTGCGCGCCTCCATGACCCTCTCAGGCATTTGCGAGACCTTTGGGCGTGGCTTGTCGATGCACTCCAACAGCCACTTGGGCATTTCGCTGGCGGCCATGGTACACTTGGGGGCGGCGCTGCCAAAAATGACGTACGCTCTAGATACACACTACCCTTGGCAATCGGACGAAATCATTGTGGGCGGACGCTTTAAGTTTGAAGAAGGTGCCGTAATCGTGCCGCAAGAACCTGGCTTGGGCGTAGAGCTTGACCGCGAGGCGTTGGCAAAACTCCACCAAAATTACCTCGCTTGCGGCCTCACCAAACGTGACGATGAGCCCGAAATGCAAAAAAAGGTTCCCGGTTGGAAATTCAAATCGGTTCGCTGGTAACTCCTCCGCGTTATTGCTTTGTTCTAAAAATTCTGGTACTTTGTAAAATAAAGGGAGACTTTACGAAACAAAACGCAACCTATTTTTGAATGAAGTTAACGTGGACATTCTATCCAAAGTATCAGGACAGCATTACCCTCACCGTGGTGTACGTGCCCGAATTGGATAATCATTACTTACCAAAAGGTGGTTTTTTGTACGAGCCTACCAATACGGCCTACGTCAACTACGATTCGTATCGCTGTTTTGACAAAGGCGACACCAAGATGAAACAGGACGCCTTCGGGCAGCTTGTTCGAATCTCGGAGCCGAGCGTCGTATTGCCCAATGAGTTGTTGCTTGATTTTAAAACGCCAGAGCGGAGGGTTTGACGGTACATTCTCTTTATCCTTCGCTACTACTGTTCATAAAAGGAGTTTCCACAGGCATGGGTTTTGGTTTTGCCCCATTTTTTAGTATTCTCTTCACTAGTCAGCAATGTAAGGTAACCCCCAAAAGGCAGGCGTGCGTCTGCCAACTTTTTCAACGCCGCTTCATTTACTTGTACGAAGTAAAAAGTCCATCCGCTGCATAAATCATAAGAGAGGCAGAGTGTTTGATTGTCAGGGCAATAGTTAATCAATAAGTTGGCCTCACGTACTTGTACTTCATAAAAGTCGTACTTTTTATCTTTATTTTTTCGGTAAAATCCATACAGCTCCCCTGCCATTTGCTTCTGGATTTCGATAGCACTTTCCCCTTTTTTCGGGCTATACTCGAAGGTTTCAGGATAAGATGTTGCCCACGAACAACTCGTTAACCAAATGGCAAGTGATAAGATACAAATACAACTTTTCAAGTGTTTTTTGAGTATCTCAGGTGTTTTTAACTAAACAAGTACTGGTTTATCAGAGAAAATACGGCTAAAATTAGCTGCGAATCCTATCACCAACAACACTAGACAAAAACAACCTCCCGGGTGTCGGAGAGGTTGTTTTTGCTGTTAACTTCGAGCCTCCAACAGGACTTGAACCTGCGACCTACGCATTACGAATGCGCCGCTCTACCAACTGAGCTATGGAGGCTTATTATTTATTTATAACCTACAATCACCAATGCCCCGCTCTATCGAAACGTCGAACCGCAACTGAGCTATGGAGGCTTATTTATTTCTTAAACAGGTGTTTGCAAAATAAACAAACGCTTATCTGTGATACAAGATTTCAGATCAAATTTTGTGCCAAATTTCTCTTTTGCAAATCTGCAAACCATTCCTAAATTGCAGTCTATTTCCTAAAACCTATGATGACTCGAAAATACGCCTTAGTGTCGGTGGGAGAACTCCTTGCGGACTTAATCGGAACTGAATTTACGCAGAATCTCGCAGAGGCCGAAATCTTCAAACGATTTCAGGGTGGCAGCCCCGCCAACCTTGCAGCCAACATGGCTCGTTTGGGAAACCCAACGGCCCTAGTCGCTTGCGTTGGAAGCGATAATATGGGGACATACCTTGTAGAAAAAGTAGCCGAAACGGGTGTTGATACCACCTATATTGGCCGCGATACTCACGCGCCCACCAGCATTGTGCTGGTATCCCGCACCAAAGGCACTCCTGATTTTATCGCTTATCGCACAGCCGACCGCATGATTCAAGCCGAGTATATTCCTGATGGTTTACTTCAAAACGCTTCGTTTTTTCATACTACCTGTTTTGCCTTGAGTCAAGAGCCCGCTCAAAGTGTCATTGTCGCCGCAGCCGCACGCGCACAAGCTGCGGGGTGTATTGTAAGTTTAGACGCCAATTATGCACCCTCTATTTGGCCCGACCGCGCGCAAGCACAGCGGGTAATTCAGGACTATTGCCAAAACGGGGCTTTCATAAAACTCAGCGAAGACGATGCCGAGCGTATATTTGGGCAAGCTATTTCCAACGATGCCATTATTACAAAATTCCACCAAATGGGCGCACAATTAGTGTGTTTAACGTTGGGAGGCAAAGGCAGTATTGTTTCATCTGATTATGGAAAAAACTACGTCGAAATTGCAGGAAAGCCCATTGAAGTAAAAGACGCTACGGGTGCTGGAGATTCTTACTGGTCTGGCTTTCTAACGGCGTGGTTGGATGGGAAATCACCCGCAGAATGTGCGCAGGCGGGCGCCAATATCGCGGCCTTGAAAATCAGCACCGTCGGGCCACTACCTGCTAAAGTTGACAGAGCTATTTTGTACAAAGGATAACATCGTATAATCAAAAATAGCAGCCTTTGGGGCTGCTATTTTTGATTATATAAGTACTTCTTTTTAATTTACCACGTTCAACCGGTAGAAAAAAGGAGAGCTGTAAAAAGCTCCACCTGTAATGTTCAATCCTGTATTAGCGGCATTAAACGACTTACCATTGGTTAATTTCATGGTGGCACTGATTTCAAAGCGATCGCCAGTTGATACATCAGCGGCGGTCAACTTTGTAGCTGTTAGAACATCCGCACCCGTGATTACGAGGGTATGTCTTGGATAACCCGTGGTGGCATCTTTGGTATATGAAGAAGCAGGAATAGAGCGCAGCGTAACATCTGAAGTGCTTTTGTTGCCATTGGCAGGGGTTGCATCTACAAATTTTACAGTTAAATCGTAAGAAGAAAACAAAGCTCCTTTATCAGGAGTAACGGCCTCCAATACGGCCTCCATTTTGGTCCCCGCCATGTTGGCTTTACTTACACTGAATGTAGCAGCCGCTACTGGATAAGGTGTCACTGTACGCATGTACCCACCTTGCTCCAAGTTAAAATCATCGAGTTTTTCCACCATCTCAGTCTTACAAGCCCCAAAAAACAGGCTTACAGCTAAGATAAGCGAAGAATATTTGATTAGTTTCATTGTTATATTAGATTTGAGGTGATTGGGTTTTTAGGTAATGAGTCATGTGATAGAAATCAATAACTCATTACCATCAACTTTTTATTTCAACATGCCCGCAGGATTGGTATCCCAAAATACTGGCAGAGTCATATTAGCCTTTTGTTTGGCGTTGGAGTTACGCGCAATGTACGAAGTAGGATAGTAAAACGAACGTATAAACCCACCTACGTTGGGATCTAAGCCCGGCTGCAAATTTGCAGGCTTACCTGTGCGGCGGTACATATTATAGGCTTCGATACCATTTCCATACAGTGAAAGCCAATACTCCGTTGCAATGATATTGAGGCGATCGCTATCAGCAGTAGCTTTGTCGTAAGCTTCCAAGGTTTTGGCCACGTATTTGTTTACTTCATCCGCCCATACAATGCCGTTGGCAGCTTCAAAAGTACCAATTTTACCAGCTTCGGTGCTACCCAGAGCCAAAGCTCTAACATCGGCCATTGATTTACGAATACCAGATTCAAGCAATTTCTTAGGATCTCCTGCCGTTTTCAGCGTCAGTGCTGATTCTGCCAACATAAAATCTACAAAAGATTGCATCATGATTGGGTGAATACCAGCTCCTCCAGCACCTGCTCCCAGAGAAACACCTACACCTGCGTTGTTGTCAAAAAGACCTCCTGCGGGGTAAAGCCCCCACGCCGTACGCAACAAACCATCTGGTGGTATACCTTCGTTGCTCAGGTGGTCGCGTCCCCAATAACCTACCCCTGTAGGGAGGCAGAAATAGTCACTGATTGAATAATGGCCAGGTTTTGCATTCGTAATGCAGCGCAAGGCATTGACATCCGTTGGGTTTCTGACAGTCTGACGATAGAAGTAAAAACGAATACGTGGGTCACTACGATCATACATTACACCCATGTATTGGTTTGACTGATAATCGCCACCACCCGTTGGGCTATATTGGCCTGCATAGCGCGGATGCCGCGTATCAGGGTTGGTCAAGTTAGTACCGTATTTAAAAACAAAGTTTTCGGCATTGGTAGAAATCAACTTTCCTCCTGCAATTAAGGCATCAATCTTAGTTTTTGATCCAGCGGCATCCTTCAAACGAAGATTTAGCAACATCTTCAATTTAATGGAATTGGCAGCACGAATCCACCGATCAGCATTCCCTGCAAAATAAAGGTCACTAGTTAAACCAGCCTTAGATTTTGCGTTCATGTTTTCGACGGCCTTATCTAGGTCAGCGATAGCCGCGGCATAAATCCCTTCACCAGCATCGGCTTTAGGGATAAAATTGGCGGGGTCGAGCGCTTCGGTAAAAGGTACGTCGCCATAATGATCCACCAAATTTGCCAACACTATCGCACGAGCGATACGTGCTACTCCAGCATGTTGAAACAACTCTGCTTTTTCAGCCAGTGGAATAATCGTCTTTACGTCGTTAAGAATTCCAGCATAAGCAGTATTCCAGTTTCCATCTTGCCCCCCGGGAGAAATAGCATTGTCGTAAATGGCAGCTCCCTGGTTAAGCATCCGAGTAAGGCGCATCCCTGCATCACTAAATCCGTTAAAATGACCTGCCAAACTAATCTGGATGTTATTGAGCAAGTAATTGATGTCAGTACTGCCAGTAGTTACGGCGTTGGGGTTATCCAACAAATTGAGCTCACAAGAACTCACTACAACCGTTAGCAGTGCCAACAAGGATATTTTAATTTTCTTTATCATTGTTGTTGTTGATTTTAAGTTGATTTTCGATTTTATATTGCTTGCGCAATTATTTAAAGCAACCTCCATTTCAAGAATGGTTAACTTCAAATTGATAAAATCTTCCTCGTTATTAGAACGATAATTTCAATGTTCCACCGATACGGCGAGCACTAGGCCCTGTTAAGAATTCAAAACCAAGTCCATTGCCAACGCCTAAGCCTAAGTTATCTGTATCAAAATTCAAATACTTTGGAAAGTTAGGAGCGAGGTACCAGAGGTTGTTACCTGTCAAGGCCACCGACGCACCTTTAATCCCTATTTTTGAAAGAGGTCCTTTAGGTAACTGATATGACAACGATAACTCCTGCAAACGAATGGTAGTGGCATCAAAAACACGCCCTTCATCTCCAAAGAAATACACGTTGTTGAAGCCTACATCGGAAGCTGTTACTTGGTGGGTATTGGCCGATCCATCCGCTTTCACTCCAGGGAAAATAAACGTCTGAGCACGGTCGTATCCTACCTCAAGTCCAGTGTCTTTGCTCAAACCCCGCCCTAAAATTGCTCCTGCTGTAGAAGAATACATAGCCCCTCCGTGGCGGTAGGCCCACATCATGTTGAGCGTGATGCCTTTGTAGCTAAATTCATTGACAAAGCTTAGATTAAATGCAGGGTTAGGATTACCTAAAACAATGGGAGATGTAGTAGTTTGTAAATAACCCTGACCATCAATCAGAAGTTGTCCCTGCTCATTACGACGATACCCTGTTCCTTTGATAATATTGAAAGGTTTTCCCACAATGGCGTAGTTACCCAATGCCGAACCAAAGCCCGTTACTTGTACTTCTTGTAACGTACCACCCAAATCAAGTACTTTAGGGACGTTGCGCGAATACACTAGAGTAGGCTCCCAAGAGAAGTTCCCACTTTTAACCGCCGTACCACCAATACTCAATTCGATACCTTCGTTACGCAATTTACCAATGTTGATGGTTGTAGCCGTAAATCCAGTAGAAGCATCCAACGGCGAATCTGTGATCAAGTTACGAGTATCGCGTCGGTAAAAAGTTAAATCTGCATTTACACGATTGTTGAGGAATTTACCTTCCAAACCAAACTCAAATTCAGTTTGTAGTTCAGGTTTCAGGTTAGAATTTCCCAAAACGTTGCTCACGGCATGAGTCTGTACCGCAGCCCCAGCCGAATTCAAGAAACCACGGGCGCTTTGGTCGAGGATATTACGAGTACGGTAGGGACTTGGAAAACCCGCCGACGTACCTACTCCAGCACGAACCTTTAAAAAACTCAAAAAACCACTTTGCAAGCCCTCAAAAGCAGAGGTTGGCACAAAAGAAATACTTCCCGAAGGATAGAAAATCCGACGATTTGCTTGTTCAACCGTCGAAGTCCAATCATTACGAGCCGCAAAATTTAAGAAAAGATAATTGCTGTAATCAGCAGTTACTTCTCCATAAATACCCATACGGGTTTCTTCGGTTGTAAAGTCCTGTGCGACGTTGTCAATGAAGTTGCTGTGGCGGAATAAGTTACGTGCCAATTGGTTTTGACTCGTTACCACGTTTCCTCTGAATACGTCATTACGAATGTTGCCACCTAATTTACCCGCTATGTTTAATTTAGACGTAAGCGCCTTTGAATACGACAAAATCAAATCGTTATTCCAAATGGTATTCTTGATATCATACGTATTGTAGAAACCATTGACCAATTGTACTCCTCCTTTGTTGAATTTATACTCTTGGTTTTCAGAATAGGTATCTAAACCTACCCGGTAGGTAAGAGCCAAGTCTTTAGCCAAGTCAATATTCACTGAAGTAGTAGTAAATATGCGGTTTACGACATCGGTAGTTTTATAATTTTGCAACATCCAACGCGGGTTAGGGATATCATTGCCCGAACGGAAATACACGCTACTACCATCTACGGGGCTTTCGTAAGGCCAACCCATCAAGTCTACTTGTCGAGGAGTAAACATCACGTGAGATATAATTGAAGGGAAGCCACCGTTGGAACCGTTACCATCACCACTATTCAAAGGTGGGGTAGCTTGGTCAGTATTAGCAAAATTGAAAGTAGTATTGATCGTCACTTTTTTGCTCAATTGGGCGTTCAATCCCAAACCCAAGTTCAGCTTCTTCAAGTCGTTATTGGCAATGTAGCCTTGTTCGTTTAAGTAACCTGCCGAGATGTTGTAACTCACTTTTTCTCCGCCACCCGAAATATTGAGGGAGGTATTGGCTATTTTTCCCGTACGGAAGAAATCTTTAACGTTATTGGGGAAAGTCTGCATTGTGTAAGGGCTAACAGAAGCCACATAATCAGCCATAGCCCCTCTCAACGCAGCGTTTGACAAGAATGCGTAAGGGTGGTTGGTTAAGGCTGCATTGGTATTTTGCGAGGGGTAAATTTTAGCTTCCTCGATGGTAGGCCCCCAGTTTGAGAAAAAGTATCCTAAATTTTGTTGGAAGCCTCCTACGTATTGATTTTGGTACTGCGGCAAATGGGCAGTGTTGGTAAAGAAAGATTGAGTAATGCTATACTCCGTTTTACGGGCCTTCTTACTCCCCCCTTTGGTAGTTACCAAAATTACCCCGTTGCGGCCTTGGTCTCCGTACAATACGGTTGCCGCCAACCCTTTTAGCACGTTAATACTTTCAATACTGTTGGGATCCAAATCCAAAAAGCGGCTTGACGCTGATTGACCTCCCGAAGTAAATCCACCCCGTGAGTTGGTGTTTGAGTTAAAAGGAACACCATCTACTACAAAAAGTGGCTGGTTTGACCCTGTAATAGAAGAGTATCCACGAATGGTGATATTGGTACCCGTACCCGATACACCAGATGTTTGGGTAATATTAACCCCTGCCACTTTGCCCTGAAGTACACGACCTACGTCAGCCTGCGGACGGTCTTGAATACCTTTGGCATCTACTGAAGCGACCGAATATCCCAATGCACGTTTTTCGCGCACAATACCTTGGGCGGTTACAACTACTTCAGAGAGTTGCTTGGTGTCTGCGGCTAATTTAACATCAACCGTTGTACGATTACCGATATTAATCTCTTGCGACACAGTACCCACAAAACTAAATACCAAAGCGGCATTAGTCGGAGTCTCGATTGAATAACTTCCTGCGGCATCGGTATTCACACCTTTAGATGTACCTTTTACCACGACCGATACGCCTGGCAGGGGGCTTCCATCCTCTGCCGAGGTCACTTTCCCCGTGACTTTACGGTCTTGAGCTACCCCAGTAGCCCAAACCATACACACAAGCAGAAAGTTGATACATAAAAATTTCCTCATAAGGGTAGTTTAGTTTGATTTGATTAAAGTGAAACATGTATGGAAAAAATCGCTGAAGCGCTAAAGTGAAGGCAATAGGAAAACTGGGTAAAACAAATTTGTTTAACCAATAATCTTTTTGAAAATTTTGCCTATTCCTATCCTAGATCAGAGGGATAGAAAATTTGGGGAAGTAAGAGATAGAGTTACGATTCATAGGGTACTTGTTTAGTTAGGTTAAGAAAATTTCTGAACGTAAAGTAAAATAAAGAATATAACAATTCAAACAGTACGCTTATTGGGGAAATGTGGAATTTCACCCCAAAAAAGAATGGATTTACTTGTACTTACAATAGATAATATTGTCAAAAAAGGCCTTTTTGAGCAAAATTTCTAAGGAATTACGGGCAATTTATAGCATTAATTATTGTCTCAAAACGCGCAATATAGAATTATTTATTTTAAAAGATTCTTTAAAAAATACAATAAAAACCTTGTAAAAAATCAATTTAATTACAAAAAAAATAGCTACGGAATGAGGATTTTGTCTTAGAAAAAAGGGAGTTCGTCTATTTTAGTGAGTTAAAAAACGACATTTATGGTTTAGGTAAGTTAAGGGAATCCTCCAGCATACGTAGTTTATCGGGTGATTTCGTAACAGAATGATATCCAACCAGAAAAATCTCACGGGCTTTCCGAATATCAAATATGTCGTACTTGCCTACTTCTTTTGGTTCAAACCATAATTGACACTGTAGGGTACGTTCTTGTGTTTTATTGCGAACGGCCAGCAACAAACTGCGCTCAATAACGGTCCGCATTGAGCGGATTGGCTTATCGGGAAGCGGAGGGTTACAATTGACCCCAATCAAGAAGTCTATTTCATTTTTTAGGAGCGGTTCGATGGGTAGATTATTTAAAACGGCACCGTCTACAAACAGCCGCTTATGGTGGCGAATGGGTTCAAAAATGCCCGGCAAGCAACTTGATGCCATCAGCGGGCGAATCAACTCTCCCGATTGAAAATACACAATTTCGCCAGCTTCTATGTCGGTAGCCGCAACGGTAAGAGGGATTTTTAATT
>JAIXPV010000087.1 GCA_027486105.1 Runella sp.
TAAGCCCTAAGTCAATCATTGAAATATTAGGAAATTGCTGCACCACCGACTGCTGAAACTTGGCCGACACTTGGTTGTTGGGGACGTGCGTCAGAAAGACGTGGAACTGCGGCGCCTCTTCCAACACCCCTTTGGGAAACAGCACCAAAAAATTGGTTTGTACGCCCGCCCAATCCACATCGCGCATGCTCGCTACCACGGTCGTGAGCATGGTTCCCTGCACATTGAAGGTCAGCGTATCCCCCAATTTGATGGTATTGCGCTCTGCGTAGCCATCTTCCAACGAAATCGGCACGGGTGCAGCGGGGTCTTTTGCTTCACCAATCCATTTTCCTTTCACGATTTTTTCGGTCGAAATCAGCGAATCGCGGAAAGTAACGCGGTATTCGCGGCTAAACAGCCCCCGCCAACGTTTATTGGTGGTATCTTTGAGTGCTTCCACCGAGGTTTGTCCATTTAGTTCATCCAAACGCATCGTCACAATCGGCACCGACTGCAAAACGGGCAGTTTTTGCTGTTTCAACAAAGCCACCACGGGCGCTTTTTGGGGTGTTTGAATGTCAAACAGTACCATATTGGGTTGATCACCGTCAGTCGAAAGTTTGATGCGAGCCAGCAAAAGATTTTGCACGAAAAGCAGGGTGCAGATAAACATCGTTCCCAACCCAATAGAGACCATCAATATGGCCGTTTGGTTGTTGGGACGGTACAAATTTGCCAATCCCTGTCGTCCCAAATACCCCCACGAAGAAGGGAAGAAACGGCGTACCAACCACATCAGCAACGAAGCCATACCCAAGAGCAGCAAAAACGCCATCGTTACCCCACCCGTAAAGGCTACCGCATCGGTCCATTTTTTCATTTGCAACCACGTAAAGCCGAACACAAACAGTAAAATCAGGGCATAAACGAGCCATTTTAGGGGGTCTTTTGTGATTGTTGTCTGTTCGTACGACGCCCGAAGAACATTGAGCGGCGATACCTTACGAATGGAAATCAACGACAATAACGCAAACAGATTTGAAATAATTACCCCCAACACAACGCCCTGCCCAATGGCCGAAAACGACAGCTCGGTGGCCAATTCAAACGGCAAAAAGTCTTTCAATACGGCGGGTAAAAATTGCTGAATCACCGCCCCCAACACGGCTCCAAGCAACGAGCCAATCAAACCGATTCCTGAAATCTGAATCAAATAAACCAGAAACGCTTGTGAGGCTTTTACACCTAAACACCGCAAAATAGCGATGGAATTGAGCTTTTCCTTGATATAAATATGGATGGCACTCGCCACCCCTACACACCCCAGAAGCAACGCAATAAAGCCGACTAAACTCAAAAAACGTGTCAAATCGCGAAATGAGCGTCCTGTATCTTCCTTTTGACTTTCGACGGTTCGGTAGTTGTAATCTTCGGCCTCTACCGTGGGTTCAATCTTCTTGATCAGCAGCGGCATATTGACCTTGGGTGCAAACTTGAAATAATAACGATACGTGATTCGGCTGCCTTTCTGCGCCAAATTCGTTTGCTTCAAATACGACAACGGAATATAAACCGACGGCGCCACCGTGGCCGCAATACCCGTTTGGCCAGGCGCTTTTTTCAAAATGCCCGCAATCAAAAACGTCACCTCGCCTACTTTGAGCGAATCGCCCACCTTGGCTTGATATTGTAGCATAAGTGTTTGGTCCACCAATACTTCTTTTTTGTTGCGGAAGGTTTTCCCCGCCGAGGCTGGCTCGGTCTCCAACTCTCCATAATACGGAAAATCGCCCTCCAACGCTCGAATCTGCGCCAAACGCGTACCGCTGTTTTTGGGAAAATAAATCATGGACGCAAAGCTCAACTCTTTTGATTGCTGACCTTTCAATGAATCAACCAAGTGGGTCATTTTAGGGCTCGGTGGCGTATTGTCAGAAAGCTCCAAGTCGGCCCCCAACAGCGAAGCGGCCTGTGTATCAATATTTTGCTGCAAGTTATAGCCCAACGAATAGATAGCCACCAATGCCGCAATACCCAAAACAATGGAAGAAACAAAAAGTAACAAACGCGAATAATTGCGCCGACTGTCGCGCCAAGCCATTGTGACCAGCCACGCAAAATTTATCTTATTATTCATTTTAACTTTTTTTTTACCACAGAGAGTTAGACAAAGCAAACCGCCGTTGCAGGTTTTCACAGCGTACCACAAAGTTCTGTTTCTCAGTGTAACTCCATGAAGCTCAGTGGTTATTTTTTATGAAGTAAGGGCATCTGAAAGAATCTTCCCACCTTTGATACGAATGATTCGCTGGGTTTTGGCGGCCAATTCAAGGTTGTGGGTCACGAGAATGAGAGTAGTTCCTGATTCTTTGTTCAAATCAAACAACAATTTCTCCACTTTCACGCCCGTTTCGGCGTCAAGGTTTCCCGTGGGCTCATCGGCAAAAAGGATTTGGGGTTGATTAGAAAACGCCCGCGCCAACGATACGCGCTGCTGCTCGCCACCGCTCAACTGCGTCGGATAATGGTGCCCTCTATCGGCCAAACCTACTTTATCAAGCAAGTCTAAGGCGCGACTGCGAACGTTTTTTTCACCACGCAATTCCAACGGCACCATCACGTTTTCGAGCGCCGTGAGGGTGGGCATGAGTTGAAAATTTTGAAAAATAAACCCAATATAACGATTTCTGACCGACGCCAATTCATCTTCGTTGAGTTGATTTAGACCGATGCCGTTCAATTCAACCTGTCCGCTAGTGGCGCGGTCTAATCCCGCACACAGGCCAAGTAAAGTTGTTTTTCCACTGCCTGACGGCCCCACAATCGAAAGCGTAGAGCCTGCTTCGACCGAAAAATTGACGTCATCCAGGACTTTTAAATCTCGATTACCACTCCGATAAACTTTCCCAACCTGATGAAGATGAAGTATATTTGCCATAGTCTATATTTAGAATTTACGCCAAGCTGCAAAGAGCCCAAGAAACGACACTGTTTCAGAAACTTATACGTCTTTGCATGAGTTTATTTTATATCAGTATTCTAATCAAAATACATTATGCCAAAAATAGTTTCAATCTTTCTGCTTTATTTTTTGATGTTCGCCTTTGTGGCCTGTACCAACACCGAAAAA
>JAIXPV010000655.1 GCA_027486105.1 Runella sp.
AAAACGGCAAAAAACTTCAACTGAAAGTAGCTGAACCTGCCAATGCCGCGCTCAAAACCCGATTGGCTCAGCCTACACACGATTATGATGCACCCAATCCAGGGGCAACGCTCGTGGAGTTTGAAATTAGTCTGCCTGCCAATACCAAAAACACCATCAATGTATTACTGATTCCAGAAGGCGTTTCGGTCAATAAAGAGACAAAAATTCCGTCGTTGAACGATTGGAAGAAGTAGTTTGTCCCCAAATGTAGGAATGATACGAACCTACCTTACAAACGCTTTCTCAACCCTAATTGATTCATGAAAAAATGGCTCTTATTACTAACGTCGGCAGGGTTTAAAACCCTGCCGACGTTCATACCGACGTTCTTTTTAACCTCCACCTTACAGGCGCAAACACTCAACCAAACCGACGACGGATTTCGCGGAATTTGGTACCACATCGGTAAGCTCGACAACGAATACGTCCACAAATATAGCGGCGGCCTAGGCACTTATCCCGCCAACCACAGCCCCTTTTCCGTGTACAGTCCCAAAGTCAAAAAGACCTTTTTTTGCTTTGGTGGTGCCTCAAAAGACGCAAAACCCAGCCTTTTACACGAAATATCATACTTTGATCATAGCAATGGACACGTAGCCCGCCCAACCATCGTACTCAATAAAGCCACCGATGACGCCCACGACAACCCCGTGCTCAACATCGACGACCAAGGGCATCTTTGGTTGTTTTCCACTTCTCACGGCGTAGAGCGCCCGTCGTATACTCACCGCAGTCGGAAGCCGTACGACATCACTAACTTTGACAAAATCGAAGCAACATATTTCAAAAATGGCAAACAACTGCCTTTTGATAACTTTTCGTACCTGCAAAGTTTTTACCAAAACGGCAAAGGCTTCTTTCACCTGATGACCCACTACGAGCGGGGTGTCTTGAAATATGGAGCAAAAAAACCGCGTCGCACCATTGGCTACATCACGAGCAAAGATGGGATTCAATGGTCTGACATCAAGGACATTGGCACTATTGAAGAGGGGCACTACCAAACGGGCGGGCAGTGGAACAATAAAATTGGTACAGCGTTCAACATGCACCCCGACACCGAAAAAGGCGCGGGTCTGGATTACCGCACCAATTTGTATTATGTAGAAACCAACGATTTCGGTCACAGTTGGCAAAACGCTCAAGGCAAAAAACTGAACTTGCCACTTTCCACTCCCCAAAACGACGGGCTAGTGAAAGAATACCGCTCGAAGGGCCTGAATGTCTACATCAACGACCTCACCTACGACGCCAAGGGGCGGCCAATTATTTTGTTTGTCACCAGCAAAGGCCCAGACCCAGGGCCAAGCCAAGGGCCGCACACGTGGCAAATAGCTTTTTTCAACGGCAAAACCTGGGAAATCACCCCCGTGACCACCTCAGATCACAACTACGATATGGGTTCGCTGTACGTTGAAAATCAAAATATTTGGAAAATCATCGGCCCCACCGAAACAGGCCCGCAGCCTTACGGAACGGGCGGTGAAGTGGCGGTTTGGATCAGCAAAAATCAAGGTAAAACTTGGCAAAAACAGGCCAATCTGACCCCAAACAGTACCTTCAATCATTCCTACGCACGACGGCCTCAGAATGCACATCCCGATTTTTACGCTTTTTGGGCCGACGGTCACGCACGGCAGCCTTCGGAGTCATCGTTGTATTTTTCCACAAAAAATGGCGAAGTGTTTCGTCTGCCGCGTCAAATGAAAAATGAACTTGAAAAGCCCATTCGGGTGAATCCATGAGAAACTATCATTTAAATCCTATGTATATTTTAGGGAAAAGGGAATTGATTTGGGGTTGTATTCTGTTGCTCAAAAGCACACTCCTTTACAGCCAACCAAACCCCAGCGCTGAAAAAGTCTACTTCCAACAAGCCCTCGCCAACGGCCAAGCCGCCAATGAAGCCTTTCGGCGGAGTCACCGTTTTTTGTTGGGCTGGCTCACAAAAGCCGACCCCACTACGGGTCTTATTCCGCGTAATCTCACCCAAAGTACCTGCATTTGGAACGCTTGGGACGCTGCGGCCGATAATTACCCGTTTATGGTCATGACCGCCGCGATGCTAGATAAGCCGCTTTTTGAGGGGAAAATGCGCGAAATGCTCGCCACCGAAACCCAGCTAACATCGCGCGTAGGCCACCTACCCGACACTTATTCCTTCTGTAAAAAAGGCTTTGAAAACAGTACCATTGACACCTCCCAAATTGTGTTTGGCAGTGCCGAATACATGAAAGACGGGCTAGTACCCCTCACCGAATGGCTCGGCTCCAGTCGGTGGTCGGAGCGGATGCTGGGTATTTTGGAAGACCTCGACAAAATCGTGGATGTTCCGACTCAAATTAAAGGCAATTTCTTTGGCAATAGCGCCGTTGTGGAAGTCGGTGGGGATTTGTTGCAAGTGCTGGCACGGATGTATTGGCTCACCAAAAATCCCAAATGGCTGGCATGGGGCATCCAAATCGGCGATCATTATTTGAGCGATGCCCATTTGCCAACGCGTACCCTCTCCCGCTTGCGTCTGCGCGACCACGGTTGCGAAATTGTAGCGGGCTTGGTCGAAATGTATGCCGTAGTCAATTCGGCAAATCCCGCCAAAAAGAAGCAATGGCAACCGTATTTGCACGAAATGCTCAATACCATTTTGGCCACTGGCCGCAATGAATATGGGCTTTTTTATGATGAGGTCAATCCGCGGACGGGTGAGGTGGTACAAAAACGAATCGCCGACAATTTTGGCTATACGCTCAACGCCTTTTATACAGTCTACATGATTGACGGAGTGCCCGCTTACCGAGAAGCAACGCTGAAAGCCCTCGGCTCACTTTCAGCCAATTATCGTAACCATGACTGGGAAAACGGCAGTGCCGACGGCTACGCCGACGCCATCGAAGGAACCCTGAATTTATACCTTAGAGAGCCGATTCCGAGCGTAAAGGACTGGCTAGAAAGCGAGATAAAAGTGCTCTGGAATTTCCAAAAACCCGACGGAATTATTGAAGGCTGGCACGGCGATGGAAATTTTGCGCGTACGTCGCTAATGTATGCCCTCTGGAAAACGGCTGGAGTGCATATTTCTGATTGGAATCGGGATGTAATCTACGGAGCAGTAACTGAAAAAAACGCCGTTTATATCACCCTAACATCGTCCACGGCATGGTCGGGGAAACTGTTTTTTGGTTCTCAATGGCACAGAGATAACCTACACATGCCCGTTGATTACCCACGCATCAATCAGTTTCAGGAATGGTTTCCGATTGAGGCCACCAAAAACTATCAGCTAACCATTGGCAGTCAAACCCAAGCCGTGAAAGGCTCAGTGCTGATTGCAGGTTATCCCATTTCTCTGAAACCCAACGAAACGATTTACTTGCGTTGCGCTCGCTGAGCAATCCCGTTGTGGGTTTTGAGAAACCCACAACACTCAGCAACACCCAGCAACTTCCACGGCGGGTTTTGAGAAACCCGCTGCACTTGGCAAAACTGCGTTTAAGTTTAGAATATTAAAAATTAAAATGCGTTCGAAGCGTAAAAACGCCGTCTTTCACGTCGCTCTGGTAGCCTTTCAGGGCAGTTTTTTCGTTGATGGGATGCTCATACCAAAAAACCACGCGAAGGTATTGATTAACGTAATACACGTAGCCACCGCCAAAAGTATCAAACCGAACATCCGCACTCGTAAAGCCATTTTTGGCGTCAATCTTTTTTCCCTTCACGTCGGTATTGGGATTGTACCAATCATACTTTAACACAAGCTGATGGTCTTGGCTCCCAAGGTGCTGAAGAAAGTAAAAATAAGCCCCGTCAAATCGGCGCGTATACAGCGGCAATGGCACTCCCGTGCTCGAAACAGGATAACTGCCTGGCGTGGTACTTGAGGCCGCTGTTGCGGTTTGTAATCCGCGAATGTATTCCGCCCGAAATTCCGTCTGTCCCTTTTTATTTGGAAAAATCAATTGAAAATCAGCGCCGAGGTATCGTCGCGGCGCACCTCGACCGATATTTGATGCCGCCGAATCTTTTTCAATAATCGGCTTTCCATCCACTGTTTTAGCCGCGTACATCAAGGGATTTTGGCTCGTTAGCCCTCCAAAATAACTACTAACACCCCAAGAAAACTTTCCTCCCGACCGACTTATCGTACGCCGCTTGGAGCTAATACGCGCCACTACATCCTTTTGACTATCGTATTCGGCCGTTCCAGTGAGGCCCTGACCGTTGTAGATTCCTACGTCAATCGCTAACCATTTAAAATTAGAATTCTTTCTTCGGGGGTTAAAACTAAACATGAAACCCAAATCCCGTTCAGTTTGCACCAAAGTTTGCGACATTCGCCCGCGCTCTGGAGCTTCTCTGAACGCTGATGACAACAAAACTTCATGCCCAAACGGCCGCGCCATTACGCCTGCCGAAAAGTGAAACAAATCCCATTTATGTTCAAAAACCCGTCCCCAAAAATCGCGGATATTAACCCCACGCTCCGTACCATCAAATTGAAAAACAAAATAAGTCGACGGCCGTCCGTCGTCGGTCAAATGTGTAAAATCGGCCCGAAAACGACCGCGACGCAAGCGAAAGCGGTTATTGACATAAGGCCCAAAATCTCCCCCGTTATAAATATTACCTCCTGCCCCTTGCGACTCAGCCCACTGAAACTGCGGCTGCAGATAACCGCTAAATCCTATTTTCCCCAGACGGCTATTGAGCGACAGCATACTTTTCCCGATACGAGTGGTAGTATCAATCATATCGGTCAATAAGCCGCCGTTATTATTAGTTATCTGTCCAAAGCATTGAAAACTGTAAACAATAATAATGGAAGAAAAAGAAAGTATTATTTTTAAGCGTTTCACTAGGGAGCGTTTTGTACGGGCCCATAAAAGTACCCTTGAGTAGTTAAACAATTCATACAAAGATAAAGATTTGGTAACAATGACTGCATATAATTAGATTAACCTAAAGCATATCCTGTAACATACTCACTTTATCTCTTTGATTCTCAATGTTATGTAGGGGCGCAGGGGTAGTCGAACTTTCTTGAGGTCTTTGTCGAACAAACGATAATCCGTTTCGGAACCCGTTTCAAAAACGGTCGGAACGGTATGTACGGTCATCTCCCAAGTGTCTATTATTTCGATGCTGAAACGCTTGCCAGCGGTCAGTTTCGGCCCCTCTCCGTTTTTAGCGGGGAGGTTAAACAACCAGAAATCGTTGACTTCACTTCCGAAATACACAAAATAATAGCCTTCACCCGCGGAAGAGGTGCGATAATCACGGCTCACATCGCTCATCAAAAGAGGCGAAGGGGCTTCTTCAAGGATTTTTCGCAGAAAAGCGAAACGTTTCCAACTTGTGCCCTTAAAGTGGCCCCCTTTGGCCCAGAAAATAGTATCGGAGGCATCCTTGAACATGTATGACTCGCCGTGCGTGACGTACGTACCCGCCATGGCACCTACCCACGCCAAGTGGGTCATCTCCTCTGGGCTGTACCGGCCCCAGCGCGATTTTAAGTTTCCTTCATACCCCACCTCGTCTAGTACGATGGGTTTGTGGTACACATTGCGCAGGGTCGACACGCCCCCCGAATGCCGAAGCGGAGCATCATCCTGAATACTTGCGTGGGTAAACGTTGGCTTCCAATAATCATAATAGGTGGCCGTAGAGCCATGTATAGAACACAGATGACGGTACGGGTCTGACTCTACCACGGCTTGGCTAAGGGCATCCCAATCGGCAACGGTCTTGGATTTTACATAATCCCACTCGTTGGCCAATGACCACCAAACATTCCGAAACGACGCCAACCTTGCCGTTAAGTATTTGATATACTGCACGTTGATCTCATGAGGCAGGGCATCAAATCCCCATCGACCTTTATCGTAAGGATGAAACAAAATCAAATCGGCCTCAATGCCCAGTCGGTTGAGGTCGTCGATACGTTTTTCGAGGTGTTGAAAAAAGGCGGGATTAAACTGCGTAAAATCCCATATGTTGAGCACATTGCCTTTTTCGTCTTTTTTCACTTCGCGCACGGCAAAAGGATATAATTCGGGCTCTTCTTTTACCAATTCGTAATTTTTAGGAAACACGCACATTCAGATTTTGTTAAATCCAGAGTTTTGAAGCGAACGAAGCGTTTGCTCTTGCAAGCCTTGCCCCATGTGGGTCCACGCGTAGGCGGTCGTACCCAAAGGATAATACCGCGTGCCGTCGGCGTACTTAAAGTGATGCACATCACTCACTTTGACGGGGCCACGGTTATTACCAGTTGCGTTGACGCATTCGAAAGAGCCTTTTTTATTGTTAAGTTCTTTTTTGTTGCTTAAGGTCGTGTACGTCCAAGTGCCAGTTTGGGTGGGCATACACCTGACTTTAAAGCGATTGTTGCCGTCATAAAACCCCGCGACCGTAAAAGTAGTATCGGGGCCCACAAATCGGGCGGAAAGCTGCACCTCACGAAAAAGGTTCCCGCCCGACGCGTACGTCCACTCTGCTTCAAACCTAGCCCAACGCTCTATTTTAGGCTGTGCATACAACTCCAAACGAACTAAAATAAAGAGGTAAAAAAAGACTTTCGGCTGTAGTGTATTCATTGCGTTTTTGGTATGTATATACGTACACAGTTTATTTTATCTCAAACGTATAACTTCCCGAAACCAATGGAATAATCACGCTTCCATTTTCTTGCTTCACGCCTTTCCAGGTGGCTATGCTTTTGCCGCCTTCACTAATCTGGTTTGTGCTTTTGGCAGGCAAATACAGCGTGGCTGATGTATTGGCTGGCACGGTGGTTTTGTAACTCCATTTGCCGTTTTCCAATTTCCATTCACTGCTAATTTTACCATAAACAGAATCATAATAGCCTTTGGCAAAGGTCATTACCTTGTCGGGGTCGGGCGTGGGTTTCAGCACAATTTGTTTAAACGCAGCCTTTTCTGGACTTCTTTGAATTCCTAATGAGTAATTGTACATCCACGACGCCACGGCACCAAACGAGTAGTGGTTGAAGGAGTTCATACTGTTGTTGCCGCCAAATCCGTTTTCGACGGTATACGAGTTTAAGCGCTCCCAAATCGACGTTGCGCCGTTGACCACCGAATACAACCACGAAGGATAGTTTCTTTGTTGCAACAATCGGTACGCCATATCGTGGTTGCCGTTTTCCGACAGGGCTTCGGAAATGGAGGCCGTGCCGATGAATCCCGTCATCAGTGAATACTCAGGGCGCTCAATACCGCCGTCGTCTTTGTTTTTTCGTTGAATGGCTTCGTTGAGGTACTTCACCGCGAAGGGTTTATTTTCTTCGTTGAAGATCCCCAACGCCAACGGAATGGCATAAGATGCCTGCGTGTCCATGAGTTGACCTTTGTCGGATTTTTGCTCGGCTTGTTGTTGCCCGGGAGGGCCCATACGCGCCACTCTTACGCCCGACTTCACGGTGCGGTGCGTGGTTTTATCCACGTACACTTCATTAAACTTCGCTTTGACGGCGTTGGACAGCGTCATAAAATTGGCCGCCTCTTCGGTTTTACCCAAAATACCCGCCACTTTGGCCATGATTTCTAAGTCATAAGCATAATAGGCCATCCAAAAGAGCGTATTGTCATTTTGACCGTTTTCGGGGCTCAACCAGTCGCCCAACGGCCCTTCGTTCAGAATACCCGTTGCTTTTTCGACTTTGGTTTCCAAAAATGCTACGTACTTTTTCATGGCATCGTAATGCTCTTTTAGCAGTTGCACATCGCCGTATTGTTGGTAGGTTTCCCAAGCCACCACGATGCCCGCACTGCCCCAGAGGGTTCCGCCAAAACCACCGCCCATGGGAGCCACGTCGGTAAAACGGCCACTTTCGGCCTGCACATCGCGCATGGCCAAGAGGTGACGACGGAGGAACAAATCGGAATTGGCCAAGTAAGTAGCGCTGCGCGAAAACACCGAAATATCGCCACTCCAACCCATGCGCTCGTTGCGGGCGGGGGTATCAGTGGGAATGGAAAGGAAATTGCTGCGCAGCGACCACGTGATGTTTTGCCAAAGTTTATTCACCAACTCGTTGGAGGTTTCGTAACTTGACGAAAGCCCCGTGATTGAACTGATGACCAAGCCTTTGACTGAGGCGGCAGGAACAGCTTGGTCGATGCCCGTGATTTCAACATAACGATAGCCGTGAAAAGTGAACCGGGGCTGTATGGTTTCGTCGCCGCCTTTCAGAATGTAGGTGTCTTGGGTAAGGGCCGCGCGGATGTTTTCCATCATCACCATCCCTTCATTCCCTTTATAATCTGGCAAATTGGGGTATTTCACTTCGGCATAACGCAGAATAATCTCCTGCCCTTTTTTGCCGTTTTTAATCTGAATCTGCGGTACACCCACCATATTTTGGCCCATGTCGTACACAAACACCTTGGGTCTTACTTCCTCCACGCTGCGGGCCGTGAGGATTTTGACGATGCTTGAATTATTGCCCATTTGCCCAATAAGCTTGAAATCTTTATACTCTAGCGACGACTTTCTACCCATCGCATCCGTAAAAGTCCCCATGTAGGCCGTACCCTCCAGCGGCACTTCTACGGCTGGCTTCCAACCATTGTCATCATAAGTAGCCAGCGACCAATCTTTTATCAAGGCTTCTTTGCCTGCATCATAGACTTCCCCCTGAAAGAAACTTCCGTAGCGAACGGGGCCATCGTTGAAAAACCTCCAATCGGTAGGATTAGAGGTGACAATTTGCTCAGAACCATCAGCATACGTAATCACTAATTTGCTCAAAAGTGACTGGCGGTCGCCAAAGAAATTCCAGCTTTCACCGC
>JAIXPV010000105.1 GCA_027486105.1 Runella sp.
TATCGGGCCAACCATCGTGGTTGAGGTCAGAAATGGCAACACCTAATCCAAAATTAAGGGGGTTGTTGATAATCCCCGCCTGTAAAGTAACGTCCTCAAAAATGCCTTTTTCATTTTTTAGTAATCGATTGCCAAAACGCATGTCGGGTGTGGCGCGAATGGAACGGGTATTCAAAAAGGGATTGTAGGTATGGTTGGAATGGTTGAGAACAAACACGTCTAAATCGCCATCGCGGTCATAATCAAAGAACGCGGCTTGGGTGCTTTGTGTACCTGGCAAATCCAGTCCGTACTCACGCGCGCTTTCTTTAAAGATGGGAATACCTTTTTGTATGCCTTGGTTTATAAAAAGCTCATTGACGAGACGCTCTGGTGGGAATTTACCCGAATGGCAGACGTAGATATCCAGTAAGCCGTCGCCATTAATGTCTACTACACTCACTCCCGTGCCCCAGGTACCATTGCCAGTTACACCAGCGGGAGCCGTAACGTCCTCAAATTTCCAGTTTTTACGATTGAGGTATAATTTATGAGGAACGGTATTGCCCGAAAAGAACAAATCAGGTAAACCGTCGTTGTCAAAATCTCCTACGCCTACACCGTTGCCGTTGTAGAGGTATTCATATTTGAAAATGTGTAGGGAATCATTTTCCTTGATTTGGTTGACGAATTGCACACCCGTTTGGGTAGGGTTCAGAAGTTTGAAGAGGGGCTGGGCTGCGGCTGATATATCGGGGTCGTGTTTGTCATTTTTACCGATGGTTACAAACTTTTCATTGAGTGTCGTTGGTGGCAAAATCTGAAATAGCAGTAAAGCGGATAAACCCAAGGCGCTGTATAAAAGTCGATTCATATCGGTTGTGTTTAATGGAAGAAGCCCGTTTATTCCCAAGTTTTTTTTTCGTCGTCGTCCAGATAAGGCACGTATACCAACAACAACGTGAGCATTTCCTGATCGCTGCGCATATCTCCCGCCGATAAAATAAGTTTCGGAGGGTTAAACGGATTGGCAGGGTTTTCGGCGGTATTGTCGTATGTACCGTCGATGTTGATTACGGAGCCGCGTCGGAGTACTACTGGCCGGCGATAACGATATAGTTCTTGCCATCTGAAATCCCATTTGGGAATATGTACCAACGGGATGGTATCGGTCGGGGTAGTGGCGTAGGCCTTAAATTCAGCGCCGATTTGGTGCATGTGCGGCCAGACATACAGCAATGAAATGTCTTCGTTGCGGTTGGTCACTTGGAGATGGTGCGTGGATTTGTCATTGGCAAAAATCATCAATGGAGGGTCGATGTCCTTTTGGCCGATGCCGCCAGAGCCCAAGCTAATTACTTTTACGGTACGTTGGATGGGTTCAGATTTAAAAAAGAAATTGACTCCGTTGATGCTTTCGGCGTCTTTGCCCGCTGGGCCAAAGTGAATGGTCAGCAAAATAACGCCCCGCTTGGGCATTCGCCAACCGACGCCCGCCGGGTATGATTCATACGAAGAGCCCGGTATCCAGCCGCCATAATACAACATCTTCTTTTTATAGGGAAGCCACTGGTCGTAGTTATACTTCTCGTCAGTTCCTAGATTGATTTGTGACACCGTAGTGTGGATATCAATGCTAGGATCTTCGACAGGGTGAACGGCATAGTTGGCGTGGTGAATGATTTTTTTGTTGTTGGAAGTAAACTCTACTGCTTCTACGTTGGCTTCGGTGGGTAGTTCAAAAGGAATCTTGAATACCATAAAGCGCTCTTCGCCATCCCCTTTTTGGAGGTAGGGTTGGGCCATCTTGAGCGTCAAATCAGGCTTGCGGTGGTAGGCTGTACCAGCATCGGTGCGCTCTAAGAGTTGGGTTTCTGCTTCAAGGTTGACTTTTCCTTTGGGCATACCGTCGTCAATCCACGATCCAATGGTTTGGATTTGAGCCTCGGTGAGTTGTCGTTTGTTGGTAAAATCGGTGTAGTGGTCGTTGGCGTACCAAGGCGGCATGTAGCCGTTGGCAATCACTTTTTTGATGAAGTCGGAGCGTTTACTAATGTCGTTGTAGGTAATGAGATTAAAGGGCGCGGCTTCGCCGGGGCGGTGGCATCCAGCACAGTGCGCATGAAAAATGGGTTGTACGTCTTGGTAGAAGGTGAATTTTTGGGCAAAAGAAGTAATACTGATAAGGCAGAAAAAAAATGCCTTACGATAGGATACGTTCATTTTCGGTTTCCCCAATCGCATGGTAAAAGTGGTATTTGGTAGTAAAAGATGCACAAAAGTACGATAAATGAAAGAAAAAAATTCCGAGATAAAACTATCCCGGAATTTAAATCAGTTTACCAAAGTTCAACTCTATTGTATTGCATATTTATTGATCCCACCATACGCGGCCGGTAGCATCCTGTGGGTCACGGCCCCATCCTGCGATGGCGGCCATGGCGTCATAGGCACCTTTTTTGTTGGTATAGTTAGGGTCGCTTGTATTAATCAAACCAAGAGGGGCACGGCGTGGAAGGGTCAACACGGCACCGTTTGAGCGCATATTGGGCAATGCCAAAACCGAAGTAGCGTTGGGGAAGCCTGTTCTTTTCCATACCGCCCATCCTTCATTTACTTTGTTGAAGTAATTGATGTAGGCTTGGCTAGCAATTTGTTCCAGCGCTTTGGCGGGGTTGAAGGCAACTTCTGGCTTGGCCAGATAAGCGGTGATTTCACCCGCGGCCAATGGCGTGTAATTCTCGATTTTACTTCCTTTTGCTACCTCGTCAAACCACTGTATAGAAGCCGTAATTCCCGCTTCGTACCAATCTTTGGCCGATTCGGTCGTGATGTTGAGGGCCGCCAACTCGGCACGCATCAAACAAAAGTCAGCGTATGTAATGACAGGGAGGTAAGAATTTCCGTCGCCAACGCCGTTGCCGCTGTTGAAGGCAGGCTGAAACAAACGCGGTTGAATGTTAGACAAAGTATCAACAGATACTTGCTGACCATTGACCGTGATGGTTCGTGGCGTATAGAATGCACGGCGATTGGTGGCGCTTTGGGCTTCGTCGGGGCTGGTAAAGCTACCTACATAACGACGTTCATTTTCGGTAGTACCAGCAGGCAATTGCTTAGCCGCAATCAACGCATTAATATTGGCCTGTGTGTAGCGGTTTGGCGTAAAAAATGCATCCAAACGCGGGTCTTTCGTGTTCCACATAAAGTCAACCAATGGCTTTCCAGCTCTAAAACCATCTGGGTTCCAGTTGCCACCGCTTGTAAAGTCAAAACGACCTATAAATACCCACCCGTCAGCGTTAGACGTCATCAAATCAGCAGGCGTGGCTAGCACTTCTTGAGCAATGCTACGGGCTTTAGCGGCATCTCTTTTGACGAGGCGAGTAGCGATTTTCAAGCGGAGTGCGTTGGCGGCTTTTACCCATTTAGCGGCGTTGCCACCGTAGTACTGGTCATAAGCAGGTGCACTTGTGTTGATTTGAACTACAGTCTGGGGCGTTTTTAGGGTAGTAACGGCTTCTTTCAAATCGGTATCCAACTTATTGAAAAGCTCCTGTTGCGTGTCATATTTGGGGGTAAGTGTACCGCCATAACGCGCTTGGAAAGCGTCAGAGTAAGGGATGCTACCGTAGATGTCGCTCACATAAAATGCGTAGTAGGAACGCAGTACGCGGGCCATCCGAACCATGTGTACGTATTTTGGACGCTCGCTTTCGGGTAGGCGGTCTACTAGCTTTTCCAAATCGTACAGTACGTTACCGATTCCGTTGTAGAAGCGGCCATAGCGCTGAGAGAAGTTATCTACGTTGCTTGTGAAGCCTAGCTCGTTTCCGTTGGTACCTGTATTGTATTGCATCCAAGGCATGATACGGCGATAAGTATCGTAAAAAGCCTCGAAATCTTGTGAATGCAAGCTGATGGTTGCGTTGAGCAGCTGGTTTTCCGGGGGTACGGTTGAAAGCGCATCCGGATCTTTGTTGATTTCCACGAAGTCTTGCTTTTCACAGGAAGTAGTGACAAATCCTGCTACGAGCAAACCAAGGATTGTTTTATTAGACCATTTCATAATATTCTGTCTTTAATGAATGATTGTAAAAATTCAGCAATGAACGGCTGAAAATTAAAAACCTGCGTTAAGGGTTACACCAATGTTACGTGAGAATGGCAAACCACCGTATTCGGCAAACTCACCTGGACGGTTAGATTTCAAACCTTCAGGGTTGATGCCATCGGGAGCAGTACGATAGAGGTAGCCTAAGTTGCGACCCACTACGCTGAGGCGTAGGGTCTGGAACTTAATTTTGTTCACAAACTTAGCTGGTACATCGTAACCCACAGAGATTTCACGCATCGACACCCAAGAGTTTTCAAAGGTTGAAAACTCACGGATACCCGACGACCATTGGGTAAGGTTTTCGTAGTAGTTGCGCGCAGGAATTGGGGTAATATAGCCTTTTTGTACTGCTTCGGCGTAAGACATACCACCTAATTCGATGGTTTGACCATCTTTGGTTACTTTAAAACCATCAGCCAATACACCATCAGGGATAATTCCGTCGTCGCGTCTTACTCCCTGTGCATCTGTAAATTCAACCCCACCAAGCTCTTTGTTACGGCCAGGTAGACTGCGGGCGAAGTTACCGCTTTGCGAACCGTACTGGTGCGTAGCTGAAGCCATCATACCACCAATTTTTGAATCGACTTGCATGTTAAGGGTAAAGTTCTTGTAGGTAACGGTGTTGATGTTGCTCAACAATACTCTTTCCATGATGCTGCCGATTTCTTTTTCGCCTTGACCATAAGCCCCACTGCGCATAAAGCCCAGATAACCACCAGAGCCACCGCTTACTGAGCCGATCACGCGTTGTCCGTTGCTAGGGTGTGCAACTGGATTGCCAGAAGCATCTTTTCTCTGGTAAGTGGCAAAAGCATAAGAAGTGACGATGGTACCATAGTCTTTTCCAACGCGAGCTACCGAAGCCATATCGGCACCGAAGGCCAAATCAAGCTGGTAGGAGTTGATACCTTCGGTCAGTTCAAGGATTTTGTTACGGTTACGAGTAATGTTCAATGAAGTATTCCAACGCACATCACTTGATTTGATTGGTGTGGCTGTAATCATCAACTCAATCCCTTTATTTTGGATTTTACCAGCATTGATAATCCGGCTGCCAACCCCTGCTTCTGAAGTAACAGGAATGCTCAAGATTTCGTTGGTAGTGAGTTTGTTGTAAACGGTAAAGTCGATACCAAGACGATTGTTGAAGAAGCGGGCATCAAAACCAAGCTCCCACTCACGCGCCAAACGGTTACGTAATCCGTAGTTTGGCAGGGTGTTGTCGCGGAAGCCAGAGCGTTGAATGGTTCCGCCGGGGTAATTGTACACACCAGCGGGGCTATAGATACCTGTACGGTTGAGAGACCAAGGGTCGGTATCGGCTCCAGTGTATCCAAGGCTACCACGAAGTTTACCGAAACTGAGCCAGTTAGGTAAGTTTTTGATGCTTTCTGTCACGATGTAAGAAACCCCAACTGAAGGATAATAGTAAGAGAAATCTCCGCTACCATCGGCATAAGTCAGGGTAGAAGAAAAGTCCATACGGTTGCTAAAGTTGAAAGTTAAAAACTCCTTGTATGTCAGGTCACCGTATAAATAGACAGCATCGGTACGCTTTTGGGCAATCAACCCAGTAGCCACTTCAATGCGGTTACGGGCGTTGGCAAGTGAATAAATTTCAGGCAAACGCAAGCCCCCGTCAGTAAAGGTGCGGTAGTTGCGACCACCCAATAGGCGGTTGGTTTCTCCACCGGCTGAGATATTAAATTGCAAGTTGTTGCCAATTGTGCGGTTAGCACTCAATACGGCCTGTAAACGATACTGAGAATCATCTTGGGTACGTGTTTGATATAAGTCGTTACCTGCAAAACGTGGGCCATCGCCACGGTTTTTGGTCTCAGCTTTAATCAATTGATTCTGTACGTTTCCGCGTACCAAAAGGTTGAGCCACGGCGCGATATTGGCCGTAAGGTCGATATTGGTACGGAAAACTTTCTCGTTCTGAAGTTCATCTCTTTCAAACGTTTCCCAGAAGAAAGAAGTAATGTTGTAAGGGTCGTTTACACCCTGACGGCGGCCACCTACCACTGGATCAATGTAGTTATTGGCCCAATAATTAATATCGAAAGTACGCGGGCGACCAAACACAAGACGGAACACGGGGTTGAAGTTACCTCCCTGACGGGCAGGGTTCATCAAGTTGTTGTCGGTGTAGTCAACGGTAGCATCCAACGTGAAGATTTTTCCAATTTTTTGGGTAGCTCTTAAGTTAAAGTTGTTACGCTGTAGTTCAGTACCTGAAGGCATAATAGTACTGTTGTTGAGGCGCGAATATGCGGCTCTGAAAGTGGTTGTTTCGGTGCCCCCTTCAACCGCCACGTTATGGTTGGTATATCGACCGGTTTGGAAGAAGTCAAGTGGGTTGTTAGCTACCCATGGCACCATCCGTCCGTCCATATCGCGGACCATTTGACCCTGCAAGCGTGGGCCGTATGAATAGCTCCATGCGCCACCTACGCGGTCTACTTCGTCTACACCGTCGGCTCCTTTAGTGAAAGTTGGGTTGATACCCGCCCCAAATTCGTTTTGCAGATCAAGAAAACGATAGGCTTTTTCAAATGAAGAAGTATGATTGTAGGTTACGCCCAATCCTTTCTGTACACGTCCCTTTTTGGTTTGTATTACAATCACCCCGTTTAATGCTTCTGAACCATAAAGCGCACTTGCCCCTGAGCCTTTCAGAACAGTCATCGACTCAATGTTGTCGGAGTTGATGTTTTTCATGATGTTACCCATATCTTGTGCAGCACCCCAAGAGTCAGCACCCGAAGTGCCCGGACGAATCAGCACGCCGTCAATCACAAACAGAGGTTGGGTATTACCACCCAAAGAGGCATTTCCACGGATACGAATCCGTGAAGAAGACATCGGACCGCCAGTGCCTTGGTCAATGTGTACCCCCGCCACTTTTCCTTGAAGCGAGTTAACAACGTTGGCGTTGTTGGCACGGATAAGGTCTTGGCCTTTAACTTCTTGCACCGCATAAGCTAGCTTACGGGTTTCCTGTTTTACCCCAAATCCCGTTACAACTACTTCGCTCAAGGTTTTGGTGTCTTCATCCAAGACCACGGACAACGCGCTACTGTTTCCAACGGTTACCTCTTTTTTTAGAAAACCTACGTAAGAAAAAATCAACGTTGAGCTGGGGCCAATGTTGATTCGAAAGTTACCATACTGGTCAGTGATGGCGCCACTGCGAGAGCCCTTCTCAATAATGCTTACGCCAGGGATGGCTTCGCCTTTAGCATCGCGTACAGTACCTGTTAGGGTACGGTTGCTTTGCGCAAAGGCCGAAATGCAGCCCAGCAAAAGCAACATGCACACAAGTAGCGGTTTTTTCATAAATGATGGATTGTTAGTAGATGATTAGTAAAAAAAAATAATTTTTGGTTGTACTTGTCAAGAGTTAATGGAGGGATTTATAGAATTTTTTTACAATTATAAAGAGAAAGTTAATTTTAACAAATAAATTTAATAAAAATTATTTTTAATTTGTATTAATTACTAAAAAAAATTAATATTACATTTATACTTTTAAATACAGTAATTTCATCGCTGTTTTTCCTTAATGCTATATGTTTGATTCCACTACTTCGTCTGAGGTTGATATTCTGCCTAAAACTTCTGTCGTTGACTACAAAAAGAGCCAACATCGTCGTCGTATTCTTACTGAGTTATACCGCTCGGGTACTTGTTCTATTGCTGAGATGGCGCGTGTCATACACAGTAGCGTTCCTTCCGTGACTAGTATCGTGGAAGAAATGGTGGAAGAAAAATGGATTGTGCCCGTAGGGACAGGAGTGACAAAGCAGGGGCGCAAACCTGTTTTGTTTAGTCTCAGTACGGAGCGTTTCTATTCCGTAGTGTTGGACGTAAATACGCATGATACCAAAATTCTGATTTTAAACCTTAAAAATGAGGTAATTCTGCGGAGAGACTTTAACCTACGATTGGAAGATTCTCCCCAATTTTTAAAGAGCTTGGTTGAGGCTACTGAGCAGGTTTTACGGGAGTCAAATATCCATTACGATGGTTTTATGGCCATGGGCGTTTCGGTTGCTGGATTGGTGGATGCGCGCAAAGGCTTCAACTTTACGTACCGTAGTCTGAACCAAAACGAATCATTTGGCGCATTTTTGGAAAATTATTTCAAGTTTCCAGTGTATGTTATTAATGACACCAAAGCGACAACGTTGGGTGAGCACCGTTTCGGATTGGCCCAGGGTAAAGATCATGTGCTGGCTATTTATATAGATTGGGGTGTTGGGTTAGGTGTTATTTTGAACGGAGAGGTTTTTCAAGGTGCGTCGGGATTTGCGGGTGAGCTTGGTCACATTCAAGTGGTGCCCAACGGTGAGTTGTGTCACTGCGGAAAAGTAGGATGTCTCGATACCATCACATCGGCAGCTTCATTGATTCGACGTATAAAGAAAGGCTTGGCCGAAGGCAGAATTTCTCGGCTCTCGGCTATTGAAGGGGAGAAAATAGATGCCGAAACCATAATAGATGCCGCTTGGCAAGGTGACTCCTTTGCCATCGATATCTTACACGAAATAGGAATGGAACTTGGTAAAGGATTGTCTATCGCAATTCATTTGTTCAACCCCGAAATTATCATCGTGGATGGAATCGTGGCAAAAGCAGGTGCCTTTATTACCAATCCGATTGAGCAGGCCATCAATAAATATTGCTTAACGGACTTCAGAAATAACCTGACCGTGGTTATATCTCAACTGGGTCAAGAAGCCAAATGGCTTGGAACTCAGGCCTATGTGGTTGAAAAAGTGATTGAAAATATCTAATCCAACAATAGTAATTGGGCTAACAAATAATCGGCAACCAGTACTGCAATACAGCTGTTGGTAACAGCAGCTGTTGATGCTTGCCCTACTTCCAAGGCACCGCCTCGCGTAAAGTATCCCTTAAATGAAGAAATGGAGGTAATCAGAAAAGCAAATACCACCGACTTGATGATGGCAAAGGGGATATTGAAAGGACGAAAATCGGAACGAAGGCCGATGATATAATCTTCTGGAGAAATAACATTGGTGGCAATTCCTGCCAAATATCCTCCAAAAATAGACAAGAAACCCGAGAGAATTACCAACATCGGGAAAGTAATGACCGAGGCAATGATTTTGGGTAGTACTAAATAAGAAATAGAATTGATTCCCATCACTTCCAGCGCGTCGATTTGCTCCGTAATACGCATCGTACCTAGTCCACCTGCAATGTGAGAACCTACCTTCCCCGACAAGACAACGCAAGTGATGGTGGGCGCAAATTCAAGAATACTACTGTCGCGGACTATCAGCGAAATGATGTAATTAGGAACAAAAGGGCTGACGAGGTTGTCGGCCGTCTGAACGCAGGTCACCGCCCCCAGAAATGTAGCAACGATGGAAA
>JAIXPV010000582.1 GCA_027486105.1 Runella sp.
CTGTAATTTTTCCAAATATAAAATGGGTTTTTGATAATATATTGGTTACTGGCCTCAATAGAGGAGCAGTGGGAGGAGTGGAGTTTAGCTTTAAACTCCTAAGGAGTAATACTTCACATAATCTGGTAGTAAATGTTACAATTTGCACCGAAGGGAAAATTAAAGAAGCCTTTATCCCTATCCATGATATTGTAGATTATTATCTAAATCCTTTCAAAGCCTCAAACAATTGCTTCCCTACCCCTGCTATTATTTGCCTGAAACGCTTTAAAAGATACCAATGAAAGAAAACCTGTATACCCCAGACTGTATCCGAACGGTTAGTGGCATCTACGTCAATGTGTTTGACCCCAAACCCGAAATGTTCGTTATCGAAGATATTGCCCACTCCCTGTCCCACCAGTGCCGATTTGGGGGGCACCCCGTCGAGTTTTATTCTGTTGCTCAACACTCTGTTATGTGTGCAATGTTTATAGGAGAAGAAAATCGGTTAGCGGCCTTATTGCACGATGCTTCCGAAGCTTACCTGCTTGATATTCCATCACCTATAAAAGTCAGGCTACCCGAATACAAGGCCATCGAAGACAATCTTATGAGGGTTATTGCCCAAAAGTTTGGCTTTGCATACCCCTTAAATCCAGAGGTAAAAATGGTGGATAAGCAAATGCTTGAATGGGAGTGGAAACACCTTATTATTCGCCAAAGAAGAACAATATGCTGGGATAAGCCCCTTTCGGAAGCAAAATTTTTGGAAGCCTTCCACCGATACAACGCAGGTTATTGATTTTCTCGCACCAAAAACTCAATAGAAATAATGGAACCCGCTATCAATATCCTCAAATGGGAAAAGAAAAAACTGGAAATGTGGCCGTATACACCGTTCTCGGAACGTACTATAACGGAGATTGACAAAGCCATAAAGCACCTTGAATCTGCCCAGCTTATTGACCAAGAACCGCTCAATACCTTATTAGTCAACGCCCTTCGCTGCGACACCGAAACGCAAAGGCTGCTTGTTAAAAACCTGCTTGAAAGGAGTAAAGAACTGAAGCTACTCAAAGACCCTAAGGTAGATGGCTTGCCAGAGGACAGCCGAAGACTGTGCCTGATTTACCTTTCAGAGAGTTCGTGTAGCACGGCATATTATGAAAAAGGCTATGCGATGTGGAATGCTTATGACGAAGGCTTTTATCCTCCTGACGATATTCTTTACTACATGGACCCCTCAGACCTTATAAAACTTATGAAAGGAGCAAGTGATGGCGAAGGCTAAAATCAAAAGACCAGCCATTCCCAAAAAAATAAGGGAAGCTGTGCACCTCAAATATAATGGACATTGCGCCTACTGCGGGAAAGATATAGCCTACAAAGAAATGCAGGTCGACCACGCCTTCCCCTTGCACTACGCTGATTATTACAAAAAGAACTTTGGGGTAGACTGCCATGACATCGCCAACCTTGAACCAGCCTGCCGAAGCTGTAACCACTACAAAAGGGAAATGACGGTCAAGGAATTCCGTAAACTCATGTCCACCCTCCACCATCGTATTCAAAAACAATACATCGACAAAGTGGCCATAGACTACGGCATCATTACACTCAAACCGTTTGACGGGAAATTTTACTTTGAAAAACACAACAGAGAATGAAACACCAATTTTCGTACTTCACCCTATTCCTGCTCTGCTTCCTGCTGTGGTTTAGCAACCTATTCGTTGAGTACACCAAAGACGAAATTGCAGGAGCCATCGGAATATTAACCCTTTACGCCATCGGTGTTGTAATAAGAAAACTTCGAGAAGTTTAAAAATAACAGAGAATGAACCCAAATAACAAACCGTGCCTCAACAAAGATTATGAACCCCACCCAACTTTGAATGTTCTCCAAGCTATTGAATGGGGCTATTTGACCATCGAAGAAATCAAAATGTATATCAAGCAACTTGATAAAGAGATTTCTCATTTTAAAAAAGAGAAGCCATCATCCTTTTTGGACCAATACAACACCATGGATGATATTGAGCGGAATATTGATAAAATTTTCAAATATGAAAACAAAATCAATGAAATCTACCAATTGAAGAAGATTAAGGAGGACTATCTAAAAGCATTCTATTCTGAATTCACCAATCTATTCCCAGTTGAAAACTCATCATTTCTTGTGCAAGGGCAGTATTTTGCTATATGTCGAGGAGGGAAAGAGGTGTTCGATGAAAGGGGGTTTGATATTTACCACAAACTAGAAGGCTCTTCAATTATAATTTATTACAAATCTGCTAAATAACGGAGAATGAAATACTTTGGATACTACCTGCTTGTATTGGGCCTGCTCCTGGGCTTAGGATACTTCGTTGTCTTTCACAATGCCAGCGAAGGACTGTTTGTCATCGCTATACTGATTCTTTACTTTTTACACCCTAGTCATACCGAAGAATAACCATGGCAAAAGAACCAACATTAAACGACCACCTGTGTAAAAAAACGCTGACAGATGATGACTTACTCCCACGCAAAGACCCAATCATTGCCGAAACATTACCGAGGCCAATACACAAAAGATGGGAATACAAAATAGTGACCTCAAAAGAACCACAAAGCGAACAAGACCTTAATACTTGGGGGTTATTAGGATGGCTTTTGACGTCAAAAACTCAGGGTATGACCCTAGATGGCCCCTACACTGAATACATCTTTGCAAAAGAACTGTGACAAAAATGAATCATAATCGCATATACATCGAAGAACTGGGCTATCGTGACCCCATAAGGGACCACGAAGAATTGGCCTGGTTCTTCGAGCAAAAGGTGAAAGGCAGAAACAAAGCCTACACCACGAGGTACTGGCTTAACCTCAAAGAATCAATCGGTAAAAAACTCTACGAACTCCAAGCTTGGGAACTGTACGGCTTCCTGTGCGAAAAATGCACCACAGAGCAGGAGAAGCGCAGAGAACGCGCCCGAGAACAGGCTCGTATCAAAGCCCAAATC
>JAIXPV010000540.1 GCA_027486105.1 Runella sp.
ATAATGTAGTTCGACGGATGCATTTGCAAAAGGGCGAAAATCTGCTTGTACACGGCGGCACAAGCGGTATTGGGGTAACCGCCATTCAATTGGCAAAAGCACTTGGAGCTCAGGTGTTTGCTACCGCTGGAACGGATGAAAAATGTCGATTTTGTGAAGAATTAGGGGCGGTAAAATGCGTAAATTACAAAACCCAAAATTTTGAAGACGTCCTTAAACCTGTCGGAATGGATGCTATTCTGGATTACATTGGCGGAGACTATACGGCCAAAAATATACGTCTGCTGCGTACTGATGGCCGTTTGTGTTTTATTGCCAGCTTGGGCGGCGCACAAACCCAGTTTAATATTTTGGAAGTGATGAGCAAACGCCTGACCATCACCGGAAGTATGCTTGCCCCCCGTGATGCCGAATTTAAGGCGGCTTTGGCGGCCGAAGTAGAAAAGTACGTTTGGCCCCTCATTGCCACGGGTCAATACAAGCCCATTATCTATAAAACCTTTTCCCTCAGCGAAGCAGCCGAGGCGCACCGTTTGATGGAAAGCTCCGAGCACATTGGAAAAATCGTTCTTGTGGCTTAATCATCCAAATGCTTATAAACCATCCAAATTGATGCCATAAAATGGTGTTAAAAATAATGATAAAGAGAAGTTGGTGTAAAACTATGGTGCTAGCAAATCCTCCGAGAATTGTTTAAAAGATTTGATATCGTACTGCGCCTGTACCTTTTCATTGAGCAAACGATACGCAGGATTTGCCAAGTCGTTCAGAATTTCTGCCAAGTGAGTTTCCGACCTAACGGCATTCTGGGGCGCAAGGTTAATCAAGTGGCGGTCGTTTTGGTATTGGTGGATAAAACTGTATAAACTCAGGCCGTTTTTGTCCTTGTAGCCATAATCTAAAATGAACGAAGGGGTATCGGTAAAACAGGCTTCCAAGCCCATCGTGGTACCCAAATGAAAGAAGGCCTCAGCGTGGGCAATTTTCTCAAATTTTTCCAAAATATGCCCATCTTTGATCGACAAATCAACCGTCCGAAAGCCATCGTCAATGATTACATTGGGTAGAGTGCGGAGTGCTTGATACACGTCCCAATTGCCCTGCACGGGATAGGGGCGAACCACTACCGTGAGTTCAGGGCTGATTTTGGCTAATACCTGCGCCACTGAAATGGCCACATTGACTTCTTCTTTGACCAAATCATCAATGCCGATGGCGCAGCCGAAGTATACATATCGAAAGGGGTAAGTTCGGGGTAATTCTGTTTGCCGCTGTTGATACTCATAAATGTAGGCAAATTGACTAGCCCCTACCACTTTTACTTGGGCCGCTGGAATATGTTGAAGATAAACAATATCTTCTTTGATACGCTCATTCCAACAGATATAATACGCTCGTTGGGAGAAACAAATGTGCTTGCACGCGTGGTCCCAACTGTAGACGTATACTTTTACGGGATACTTTTCGTGGAGAAGGCGGGCCAGTAGAAAATCGTCGGCAATGGCCGTGAAGCATACAAATTGGTCAATTTCGCTTAAATCTGTACCTTTCTGGTACTCTAGACCTTTTAGGTAAGTATCGTAGGAAATGAACTTAGGCAGTCGCCTCACCCATTCGATGATTTTATAATTCTTTTTTCGAACTGTTGGGTCGGTGGCATGGGAGGCTTTGAACAGCTCCATCAGGAAAAAATTATGACGACTTTGGGGAATACGTTTGAAGAGGACGAACAATTTCATCCAAAGATTATTCCAAAAACTGCTTTTGCGCTCGTTGATAACGCGGAACTCTAGTCCTTCGGGCAGATGCCGCAAAATCTCGTCGCGATTTTCGGGACGACCAAAAATGATTACTTCGTGTTGTTTGGCGACTTCGGCCATTACGCGCCGTACGTCGTTGCGGAAATCAAAAAAAGAAACTACAAACCCAATTTTCATATTTTTGGTACAGACGGCCCGTCTGTCATAAGTAAGCGGTGACAAAATTGCTAAAATCATCCAATCTACCCAAACATGATAAGTCGGGAATGACGCATCGGATAATTTGGACAATTAGTTACTTTTTGTTTAAATGCGGCTCTGTTTGTTTATGCACAACACAATCTCAATTATTTACAGCTCCATGAAATCCTTCTTGATGCTATGGGTGGTCACCCTGCTCTCGCTCTCTGCTTATAGTCAGACTGGTTATCCCGAACGTGAAGTAGACCAAGTTGCTCAACCCCAAGGCGGGTTTGCGTATTTGCAGCAATTTGTCAAGGATAATCTGCAGATGCCTTTTCAGGCACGGCTTCAATCAGTACAGGGGCGGGTGTTTGTGAGTGGTATTGTAGAAACAGACGGCAGCGTGTCTGGCCTCAAAATCATCAAAGGCATTCATCCGCTTTGTGATGCCGAAGCGCTGAGGGTTGTGGGGCTTTATCGGGCGTGGGAACCTGCCCTCAAAGACACTAAGCCCGTTCGGCAGGGTTTTAATTTTTTCGTTGTTTTTCCCGATATGCCCATCACAAATTATGACAGCACCAACCAACGACTTGTGGATTATTTTAACCAAAAATTCCAGTTTACGCAAGACCCCACCGAGTACCATTTTCGGAGATACATTCCCGTTGATAAAAACGGCCTTGTAAGGGATGATGTGGTTTTTGAAGAGTTAAAGAAAAAAGAATGGAAGCTTTTTTTGTCGGTACCGTTTAGGCGAGATTCATTGATGTACAAAATTGTCAATGAAACAATAACCGATTCGGTTCTGGCGTATCAGTTGACGGTCAGGGACAAAGATTGGAATTCGTACGTGCCCGAAACGATTGTTCAGAAAAATGGGCAACTATTGTCAACTAAGGAAAAACAGGGAAATAAGGTTGTTTTGTACGCCCAATATTATGCAAACGGGGCCTTGAGAGAACGGCAGATTGTAGATGGGAAAAGAGAAAAAATAGTGACATGGTATGATAACGGTCAACTGAAAGAAGTTCGTACACAGGAAGCGCCTGACCCGACAAAACCTGCGGAAATTTCGGTTGTTGATTTATGGTCACGAGAAGGCAAAGTCTATGTTAAAGGAGGGAACGGTTGGGGCATTTATAAATCCAAAGTACGAAAAGTGCAGTTAATTATAGAACAGGGTGCTTTTGAAAA
Source organism: Runella sp. (assembly GCA_027486105.1). Taxonomy (GTDB): domain Bacteria; phylum Bacteroidota; class Bacteroidia; order Cytophagales; family Spirosomataceae; genus Runella. The sequence continues at coordinate 3,138 of JAIXPV010000540.1, forward strand.
TGGTAAAAAGGTAGGAAAATGGATTGCCAAACGCCCGGATAGCACGCTTTATTATGACGAAACTTACGATAAAGGAAAGTTAGTGAACGGCAGTTTGATGTTGGATGGCGCCGAGTATACCTATACCGAAGTACAGCAAAATCCGCAGTTTCAGGGTGGGCTATCGGCCTTGGGTATGTTTTTAGGGAAAAACATCAAGTACCCCAAAGAGGCCTCTCGAAAAAACATATCGGGAAAGGTATTTGTCTCTTTTATTGTTTGCGAAGATGGCTCCCTCTGCGACTACGAAGTACTTAAAGGAATCGGCGGTGGCTGCGACGAAGAAGCCCTACGCGTGGTCAAAGAGATGAGTGGAAAATGGCTCCCAGGCTTAGAACGCGGTCAAAAAGTGAGGGTTAAATACAATTTGCCTGTGATTTTTTTGCTTGAATGATATGGAAGGAACTCTTTACATTTTCACAAAACGGTTGAGACCGCTTCCTTCGCAGTAACTGATAATCAGCTTATCACCCTGTAAATCCATATTCCACGTATCACAAGCTAAACAACTGACCAAAGCGCAGAGGGGATTGTTGGGAAGGCTTTCCTTGGGCACAATGGTAAATGTTTTTCCGTTTACATTGAGGTATTTTGGGGCGCAGCAGGCAGGTAAGCCATTTGGGTCAAGGATGACGCCATCGTAGCGTATTTCAAATTGATACTGACCGCTTTGGGGCACCTCCTCCCATTCATTTTTGCCCGCAGGTTGAACCGCGCTTAATCGCCACTTACCTACCAAAGGTTGTAATTCTTCGGGAGAAAGGGCCTTTTTCCGGCACCCTATTATACTCACTAAAAATACCAACAACAGGAGATTTTTCATCGCGTAGTTCTTTTTTCTATTGGACGAAAATCATTCCTAAATGGTTGGAAACAAAAAAGCGCCAGACGATTTTGAACGGTGACGCCCAGTTCGCCCGACGCTTACATCACAGATACTTATTGATAGGTTAAAAATGAACTAGCTCCAATCCCGGTCCCACGAATCTTTGGTGTTCCATTCGTCGGTCGGGGCAAACCATTTCTGGTCTTTCATCAAGAAGCGCTTTGCTCCTTCTTCATTAAGCTCCACACCCAAGCCTGGTTTGTTGGGTACGGGGGCAAATCCATTGACCACAAGTGGCTTACTGCCCGTTACGATGTCTTCCCAGCCGGGTACATCTACGCCGTGGTGGTCAAGCGCTACGAAGTTTTCGGTTGCGGCGGCGCAATGCACGTTGGCCATGAATGAAATCGGACTACCTGCAAAGTGCATCGCCATCGGAATGCCGTGCTCTTCGGCGTAATCGCCAATTTTCTTGGTTTCTAAAATTCCGCCAGAAGACGCCAAATCGGGGTGAATCATGTCAACGGCTTTGGCATTGATGAGTTTGATAAATTCTTCTTTGAGGTAAATGTCTTCTCCCGTCAGCGTAGGTGTGTCGATAGCATCGGAAATTTGCTTCCATTGGTCGGTATAAAACCAAGGCACAAGGTCTTCGAGCCACGCCAATTGGTATTTTTCGACGGCTTTGCCGAGACGAATCGCCGTATTGACGTCAAAGTGCCCAAAGTGGTCGGCCGAAACGGGAATTTCGTACCCCACACCGTCGCGAATCTTGCTTACGTATTCGGCAATATAGTCTAGTCCTTTATCGGTAATTTGGATACGGGTAAAAGGGTGTTTGGTAGCGCCATAGTTGCCCACGGTTTTCGTTTTATTATCTCTTTGGTTGAGTTTCCAAACGTTTGCCCCCGTCAGCATTCCGGGTTTATCGGCCAGCAGACCGATACCAAAATCCATTTTAAGGAAGGTATAGCCTTTATCCAAACGGGTTTCTTTCAGTTTTTTAGCAAAGTTGGCGGGGTCTGTAATCTCGGGCGTATCGGCATACATCCGGATTTCATCGCGGTATTTTCCACCCAACATTTGATAGACGGGTACGTTGTAAGCTTTGCCGGCCAAATCCCACAAGGCCATTTCTACACCACAAACCCCACCAGCCGCCCGGCCGTGTCCGCCAAATTGCTTGATTTCTTTAAAAATTTTCTCAATGTTGCAGGGGTTTTGGCCCAGCAAGCGGCTTTTGAGCATGAGCGCATAGTTGGGACTTGCCCCGTCGCGTACTTCTCCCCAGCCTACTAAGCCTTGGTTGGTATCAATCCGGATGATGGGGCTTTTAAACGGCACTCCCTGCAAATGCGCAATGCGTAAATCCGTAATTTTAAGATCGGCGGGTTTAGAATCACGCTTTACTTTTTGCGTGATGTATTCCATTTCTTGCTCGTGTTTACCATCCAGCATTAACCCTAATGACAATCCGCCTAACATTCCTTTTTTTAAAAAATCGCGGCGCTTGTTTTCGGATTGAGCGTGGGTATCGGGGAGCTTGAATCGGTCTAATAATTTTTTCATTGGGGTTTAGAATTAAAAGTTTGAAAAGAGAAAATGAAACTGAGGATAACGAATTGGGATTCGGAATAACTGCTTTCTTGTTGGTCAACAGTATACAAGCTACAAGATTAGGTCAATTTTTTCTGAAAATATTTCAAAATTCACCGTTGGAAAAAGATAGAAGTGTAAATGAGGTAATTGTTGGATTTTTGTAAGCCCCCTGTACCCCGGAGGGGGAATAAACAAAACTTAAATCCTCCTCGGGGAGGTGGACTATTCTGATTATGAAAAAGCTAATTATACTTTTCTCACTTCTCGCAACTCATGTCTCACTACTTGCTCAAATCCAAGCTCCTAAAGAGCTGATTCAATTTTACACCCAAGAATGGAAAGGCGAACGCTTCCCTGACGGCCGCCCGAAAGTACCCGATGAGATCGTAAAACGCTTAGCCAATGTCTCTATCGAAGAAGCTTGGGGTATTATGCGCGGCGATGGATACAACAATCAATTTGAAGGAGGCTTTCAGATTATTCACCCCGAAAAACCACTTGTCGGGCGCGTGCTGACGGCTCAGTACATGCCCGCCCGCCCCGATATGGAAAAACCCATCAAAGAAAAAGGAAAAGCAGAGGGGCGAAAAGGCGCCTCCAATTCGTGGCCGATTGATGCCCTCCAGATCAATGACGTATATGTAGCCGACGGTTTCGGAAAAATCGTGGATGGGACGCTCATCGGTGACAATCTGGGAAACTCCATTTATGCCAAATCCAAAACGGGCGTGGTGTTTGACGGCAGCGTGCGCGACTTGGAAGGATTGAGTGCCATTGATGGTTTTGTCGGCTTTACGCGCGGCTACGACCCGTCGGCCATCAAGGATATGATGATGACCTGCATCAACTGCCCCATCCGTATCGGTCGGGCGTCGGTGTTGCCAGGAGATTTAGTCTTGGGAAAACCCGAAGGCGTTATTTTTATTCCAGCACATTTGGCCGAAAAAGTGGTGAATAGAGCAGAGTTTATTGCCCTTCAAGATGAATTTGGCCATAAAATGCTCCGTGAAAATAAATTTACACCCGGTGAGATTGACATGAAATGGTCGGAACCTATCAAAGCCGCTTTTCGCGAACACCTCAAAACCCGTTCAGGAAAAGTGTACCTAACGGCGGAGCAGATCGAAGCGTTTTTGGGGAAGGAGTAATCAGAGACTAAATAAAAGATAATTGCCTTTGGCCCTAAAACTTTGGCCCTAATACTGCAACTTTGCAGTATTAGGGCCAAAGTTTTAGCTAACAACTTCAGGTTGCATCGCCTGATACTTCCGTTTAAAAAATCCAAACGAAATCACCACCAACACCACATACACTACCGCCAAAACATAGGCGCCATAGATAAAGAAGTCCAGAAAACTGATGTTGGGTTGGCCGAAGTTTTTGTAGAGTAATACCCCTACTGTTCCCAAATAACCCCACCAATCGGCCAGTGTCACCACAAAACTCACCGTGCTAACGTACTTGAAAGAAGCCACAAAACGCTCAAAGTAAAGGCCGTTGCAAGGCACATACGCCAAATACAGCCCAACGCCCGTCAGCGTAAACCACACGCCCGGCGAGAGCATTCCCTGCTGAAACATCCACGTACTGGCGCCTACCGTGATTCCCCCCGCAATCAACAGCAGATTGATGAGATAAAACGCCTTCCAGTTGTCTTTAACCCAACGCAGTGTAGCCATCAGCAACAAAATAAAGACAGACACAAAAGTTTCAGTTTGGGTGAAAATCAGCGGGTTATCCACACCAGCAAGTTTTAATATTTCGGGTGCAAAATTGTCTCTAAAATCACGGAAAGCAGTTAGAAAAACGTATGAAACAATCAAAGTAATCAGCCCTACCGAAAAGGTTTTGATAAAGCGGCTGCGGTCGGCGGCATTCATGGGGGCGCGTTCGGTGCGCTCGGCGCGGTCCTCGGCTGTTGGGGCAGGTAATTTTGCCAATGCCCAAACCGCCAATACCAGCGGAACCGCAAATAGCAATCCCGTCGTAAACGGCATCCAAAACTCTGATACGCCCGCATTTAACAGCGTTTTGCCAATGGTTTTAACAAATCCAGAAGCAAAAATAAACGAGGCAGTAAGCCCAGCCACCAACGCGTCGGTCTGGCGACGGCCTTCCAAAAAGCCTAATACTGTACCGTACACCATACCCAACGGAAGTCCGTTCAAGAATAAAAAAGGAATATTGTAAGGGGCTGGAACGACGGCAAATCCCAACAAAGCTAATTCGGCAAAACCCACAAAAGACAGCAAATAAATGGCCCGTTGGGCGGGCTTCATTTCTGAAACAACCTTTATCCCAATGAGTTTGGAGAATGCGTAGCCCAATACTTGCAGCGTAATTAACCAGATTTTATAATTGATACCCCAAAAAACTAACCCGTCAAACGTGGCGGCCGTAATCCCCCTTCGAAAAGCGTACATACAGGCATAGGCACAAAAAGCAGCAGTAGACCCCCATACCATGAGGCGAAATTCAGAAGGTTTTTTCATAAAAGGGTTTAGTAAAACTAAAAAAAGGGTGTTTTTTGATAAACACCCAAAAATATTAAATTCTACGTTTCGAGAATGTTATTTTTATTTCTTCACGTGATCTAGATTAAAGTGAAGTCCCACGTTCTCACGGCGCGCCATGGCCATTTTCAATACCAGATAAGATACGTTAATCATGTTTCGGAGTTCCATAATTGGCACCGAAACCTTTGATTGCCAGTAGAGTTCTTCGTGTTCTTTGAATATAAGCTCCACGCGGTCGTGGGCGCGTTTCAGACGACGATTGGTGCGCACAATGCCGACATAATTTGACATGATTGCTTCCAGTTCCTTGGTCATTTCGGTAACCAAAATGGCTTCTTCAGGATGCGTAGTTCCTTCGTCGTTCCATTCGGGAATGTTGTCTGGTATGTAGGCATCTGCTAAGTTTTCGATTGTTTTCTCGAAAGCCCGATGCGCAAAAACCACGGCTTCGAGGAGCGAGTTAGAAGCCAAACGATTGGCACCGTGCAGGCCTGTGCAGGCGCACTCTCCAGTGGCATACAAATAGAAAATATTCGTTTGCCCAAATTCATTTACCTTGATACCACCGCACATGTAATGTTGGGCGGGCACCACAGGAATGTAATCTTTACGGATATCAATGCCCAGATTATCTTTACAATAGGCAGTTATATTTGGGAAATGCTCAATAAATTTTTCGTAATCGCAGTGCGTAACGTCGATGTACACGTGCTCATCGCCGTATTTTTTCATTTCGGAGTCAATCGAGCGGGCTACAATATCTCGTGGGGCAAGCGAAAGGCGCGGGTCATAATGCTCCATGAATGTTTCGCCTTTTTTGTTGCGTAAAATTCCCCCAAAACCTCTCACGGCTTCTGAAATCAAGAAGTTAGGCTTTTTGCCAGGCTGATAAAGCGCCGTGGGGTGAAATTGAATAAATTCCATGTTGTCACAGACGCCTTTGGCGCGGTAAGCCATGGCAATGCCATCACCAGTAGCGATGCGCGGATTGGTCGTATTTTGATAAATATTCCCGATTCCACCCGTGGCAAGCATCGTTGTTTTGGCTAAAAATTTCTCTACTTTTCCCGTTTTTGTGTTCAAAACGTAGGCACCAAAACATTTAATATCGTCGCGGTGACGATAGACGGTTTCTCCTAAATGGTGTTGAGTTATTAAATCTACGGCAAAATAATGCGTAAAAATCTGAATCGACGAATGGCTTTTGACTTCACTCAAAAGCGCCCGTTCTATTTCAGCACCCGTGGCATCTTTAAAGTGCAGGATACGGTGGTCGGAGTGGCCCCCCTCTTTGGCCAAATCATACTCGCCGTCGGCTTCTTTGTCGAAGCGTGTGCCGTACGAAATTAGCTCTTTGATGCGCTCAGGAGCTTCTTTTACCACAATCTCTACAATATTTCTTTTGCTGATTCCGCCGCCCGCTACCATTGTATCTTCAATGTGTTTTTCGAACGAATCTTCCTCTGCCCACACGGCGGCAATTCCCCCCTGAGCGTATTTGGTGTTGGTTTCGTCGGCTTGTACTTTGGTGATAACCGCAATAGAAATCTTCTCTTTTTGCGCATCAAAATGCCGCGCCAATTTGGCGGCATAGCTCAAGCCCGCGATGCCAGAGCCAATCACTAAAAAATCAAATTGAGGCATATACAACAATAATTTTCAATGTATGAATTGCGATTTATGATTTTAAGGCCCGAAAATCCCCTTGAAAAGGGGGGAGCCTCTGCCACTGCAAGAATAAAGAATAAATCACTAATAATTTAATTTTCAGAATCATTTTGTGATTCAAAAATCAAACCGCTATATTTGCAGTCCGATTTTCGCCTCAAAATGCCCGTTTATATAGTTAATTAATTGATTTTCAACGAAAAAAGTAATAACTAAAGTGGATACACTCAGTTACAAAACCGTATCGGCTAACTCCGCAACCGTCCAAAAGGACTGGATAGTGGTAGATGCTAACGGCGAAATCTTGGGACGTTTGGCCAGCCAAATTGCCAAAATTTTGCGTGGAAAGCACAAGCCTTATTTTACCCCGCACGTAGATTGCGGAGACAACGTGATTGTTATCAATGCCGACAAAGTTCGTTTGACAGGCAAGAAGATGACAGACAAAGAATACGTTCGTCACACAGGACATCCAGGTGGGCAGCGTTTCGCTACTCCTCGTGAGATTATGGAAAAACACCCGCACCGCGTCGTTGAGATGGCCGTAAAAGGGATGCTTCCAAAGAACCGTCTGGGACGTCGTATATTTACGAATTTGTACGTATACGCAGGTGGAGAACATCCGCATTCGGCTCAGCAACCTAAAGAGATCACCTTTTAAAAAACGAGTTCATTAAAAGTTAAATCATTAACTTTTAAGTACTAAAAATAAAAAAATGGAAGTTACTAACACAGTAGGTAGAAGAAAAACTTCAGTGGCTCGTGTCTATGTATCAGTCGGGCAAGGCAACATCAAGGTCAATGGCCGTGAGTTTGCTGAGTATTTCCCTGTTGAGACGCTTCAAATCATTTTGAAGCAACCGTTGACCACCGTTAACGTAGCAACCAACTACGACATTAAAGTAAATGTTCGTGGAGGGGGTATCAGAGGACAAGCAGAAGCCACTCGTATGGCCATTGCTCGTGCTTTGTGCGAAATCAACGGCGAGTTCCGTCCAGCATTGAAAAAAGAAGGGTTCTTGACTCGTGATGCGCGTATGGTTGAACGTAAAAAATACGGTCGCGCCAAAGCCCGTCGTCGGTTCCAGTTCTCTAAACGTTAATATTTTCATTGAACAGTTACCATTGAATATTAACCATTTGAACGGTAAGTTAACGGACGTATTCCGAAACTTAATTCAAGATTGTTTAATGATAAATGTTAATGGTTCAATGAAACAGTCCAGGCCGCGCTTATCGTGTCCGATGTGTGGTGCTGCACACTTTTAAAATCCTTCGTTGGTAAGGATTAATTCTAACATTTATCAAATCAAAAAAATGGCACAATTAGAGTACAAAGACCTGTTGGATGCAGGCGTACATTTTGGTCACTTGACCCGTAAGTGGGATCCACGTATGTCTCCGTATATTTTCATGGAGAAAAACGGGATTCACATCATCGACCTTAACAAAACGATTGCTTCATTGGATGAAGCTTGTCACTATGTCAAAAGCGTAGTACGTTCAGGTCGTAAAGTGATGTTTGTTGCTACTAAAAAACAAGCCCAAGAAATCGTATCTGAAGAAGCGCGTCGTTTGAAGATGCCGTTTGTGACTGAGCGCTGGTTGGGTGGTATGTTGACCAACTTCGCCACTATTCGTAAGTCATTGAAAAAAATGCAGACGTTGGACAAAATGCTTAGCGACGAGTCCACTGCCAGCAATATCGCAAAACGCGAACGCCTTATCAAAGGTCGTGAGAAAGATAAATTGGAGCGTTTGTTGGGTGGTGTAGCTGATTTGACCCGTTTGCCTGCTGCTTTGTTTGTGGTGGATGTAAAACGCGAACACATCGCCGTTGCAGAAGCAAAACGTTTGAACATTCCTGTCATTGCCATGTGTGATACTAACTCTAACCCTAACGAGGTAGACTTCGTAATCCCGGCCAATGATGATGCATACAAATCAATTTCGTTGATTACACTAGCGATCGGAAAAGCAATTGAGGAAGGCTTACTGGAGCGCAAGCAAGAGCGTGATGATGCACGTCTAGCAGAGGAAGAAGATGCAAAACGTGCAGTAGATGAAACTGCAGATGATGTAGTAGAAGCGCCAAAAGCCGCTATTGAGGCAGACACCGAAGAATAAACAACTTCGATATAATATAGACCCGCTTCGGCGGCGGTCCCGCGACGGCGGCCCGTGCCACAGTCTGATCGGATAGCCCGTAGCCTTCTATAAGCTATGGGCTATTCCGTTTAACGATTTCATAAAGTAGAACTTGATTGATTTTAACGACTTTTGTATTAAGAAATCTTCTGTCCTGAAAATCTCTTTTCCAAATCGTAAAATCAATTAAAATTCAAAAACTAAAACTAATTAAATCTCAAAACTTAATTCATAAAATGGCTATCACAGCAGCAGATGTTAATAAGCTTCGCCAAATGACTGGTGCAGGTATGATGGATTGTAAAAAAGCCCTTACCGAAGCAGACGGTGATTTTGAACAAGCAGTTGATATTCTCCGTAAACAAGGTCAGAAAGTCGCGGCTAAACGTGCCGACAACGTAGTTTCAGAAGGTCTTGTTCTTGTACACGTTAGTCCTGATGGTACTAATGGTAAAATCGTAGGTTTGGCGTGTGAAACTGAGCCTGTGTCGAAAGTAGAAAGTTTTCAAAATCTGGCTACTAATATTATGAGCCAGGCAGTAGCCAGCAACGCTCCCGATAAAGAAGCATTGCTTGCCACTCCTCAAGCAGACGGCCGTACGCTCGCTGAGCATATTACAGAACTTATCGGTAAAATCGGTGAGAAATTAGAGCTTATCGCTTACGAAAATGTAACGGCAGATGTTGTTAGTTCGTACGTACACTCAAATAATAAGCGCGGTGTACTTGTTGCTTTCACTGGCGTAAACGGTGCTGATCTATCAGAAGTAGGTCGTGATATTGCAATGCAGGTGGCCGCCATGAAGCCAATTGCAGTTGATAAAGGTGACGTTGATGCTGCTACCATTGAGCGTGAAATTGAAGTTGGTAAAGAGCTTGCTCGTAATGAAGGAAAAGCAGAAGCAATGCTTGAAAAAATTGCTTTGGGCCGCCTGAATAAATTTTACAAAGAGAGCACATTGTTGAATCAGGAATTTATTAAAGATGGTTCTTTAACTATTTCTCAATTACTGGATAAAACACAGAAAGGTTTAACAGTGAAGACCTTTAAGCACATTGCAATTGGTGCATAATTAAATAGCATATTAAATGAAAGCCCCGAAAATCATTTTTGGGGCTTTTTTTTGCCTTTTTTATAACAATTATCACAAATAACCCACGAAAATATAAATAATATAATGTAAAAGTTTTATTTTTAGCCAATAAACAGCATAGTTTGGATTGCGCATTAGCTGCCAGTGAAGTTTTTAGCTAAATTGTTTCTTTTTTTGTTACTAAA
>JAIXPV010000746.1 GCA_027486105.1 Runella sp.
CACCATCTAAGCCCTTCGGCATCGGAGCCAAATTCCATCATTCAGTACGAAGAGTTGTATCACGACGTAGAAAACGCCATCAGTAATATGCCCCTCAAACGTCGGCAGATTTATGTCATGCACCGTTTTGAAGGCAAGAAATACCAAGAGATTGCCAAAGAGTTAAATCTTTCGCTTCGCACTATTGAAGCACATTTATACCAAGCCATTCGTCAGATTCGTACATCGCTGAAAGACAAATGGTTGATGCTGACGTTGCTGATGGGCAATGATTGGTTTTAATTTTAATAACTATCCACACCACTAAGTGTTTTTGGACGACGAAAACGTCCTGCTTTTAAATTGTTTCAAGATGAAAACGCAAGTGACTAAAGAAACGCTGTACAATTATTTCTCTGGGAGAGCAACTGTCTTTCAGAAGCAGATGATTGAGGATTGGGCGCAAGACCAGCAAAACCGTGAGTTATTTTATGAGTATTTGGCGATATGGGAACGCGAACATCCGCAATACGTCGTGGACATTGATGCAGCGTTGGAGCGTCATCGGCTGCGGATGGAGCCACAAAATGAGAACGGAGGCGAAACCGAAGAATTCATTGTGGTGGAGCGGCGCATTTCGTCCCGTTTTATGATGGCGGCCTCCCTTGCTTTTCTGGTACTGCTGGGCGGTTGGGTATTTAGAGAAAACCTTTTGTATAAGACCCATACAACCGCCTATGGGCAGACCCAAACGCTGAAGTTGGAAGATGGCAGTCAGGTGGTTTTGAACGCCAACTCTTCGCTCAAAGTGCCGCGTTTTGGATTTGGGCGTCAAACCAGAGAAGTGCATTTGAAGGGAGAAGCCAATTTTTTGGTGACGCATACCACTGACCATCAGAAGTTTGTGGTAAAAACTGGGCAGGAGTTTGATGTGGTGGTTTTGGGGCCTGAATTTGTGGTTAATACCCGTCCTGCGGCTGCCAAAGTGGTGCTCAACAAAGGTAAAGTGCAACTGCGCTATCAGGAAGGGAATGCCCAAAAACAACTCACCATGAAACCTGGCGACCTGGTCACGATGGAAGCAGGCGGCAAGGCCAATCTCCGCCAAATTGCCCAACCCCAAAACTATGCCGCCTGGCAGGAACACCGATTTGTATTTGAAGAAACTACGCTCAAAGAAGTAGCCCAACTCTTTGAAGATAATTTTGGGATACCCGTTGAAATTCCCGAAACGGAGCTGGCCCAATGGACGCTTTCTGGCTCATTTACGGCCTATAACGCCGAAGAATTGCTGGAAACCCTCACCGAAGCCGCCAATCTGTCGTACCGAAAAGAAGGAAACAAAATCATTATTACCACCAATCCATAACATAAAAATTTGCTGCGAATGAAAAGAACAATACAAGTCCTGTTGTTGGGCGTATTGCTGGGAGGAGTACAGCCAAGTTTTTCGCAATTTTTGGCTAGTGCGCAAACCGCCCAAAGTAAGGATACTGCCAACAAACCTTCCCAAAAGAAACTGAAAGAAGTTTTGCGCGAGCTCAAAGAGCAGTATCAGGTTGATATTTTGTTTTTTGATCGCAACGTGGAGGGACTGACCGTACAGAGCAATGTGGTCAAACCCAACGTGAAATTGGAACAAAACCTTGAAGCGGTGCTGAAGCCGTTGGGATTGCGGTATAAAAAATCAAAGAACGGCGGTTACGTCATCAGCGACAAACGTGCCGAGAGGAGGTCGGATCAAAGTGAGGCGCGATTTCCCGAAGGTGACCTTCCAACCACGCCGAAAGCCATAGGGCACGCCACCGAAAACACCGTGGAAACGCCTTTCTCTGCCGTGACAGAGCCCGCTAAAATCGTTGATAAAATCGTGAAAGGAAAGGTAACCGATGCCGAAAAGGGCGAGGCCCTGCCTGGTGTCAATGTCATTATCAAAGGAACCCAACGTGGTACGACGACCAATGCCCAGGGAGAATATTCGGTGAGCGTTGCAGACAACAACGTCGTGCTGGTCTTTAGTTTTGTGGGCTATGTTGCGCAGGAAACAACAGTAGGAGACCGCACACAAATTGCAGTGTCGTTGAAGGTGGATAACAAGTCGCTGGAGGAAGTGGTGGTCGTGGGGTACGGAACCCAAAAGAAAAAAGACCTTACTGGAGCGGTAGCAAGTGTAAATATTGAAGATACAAGGCTTCAGCCCAACACCAATGCCGCCCAAATCTTACGCGGTACCACAGCTGGCGTACAGGTGATTGATAACGGGCGCCCAGGACAAAATGGCAGTATACGAATCAGAGGGATTAATTCCATCTCTGCCAGTACTGCACCCCTCATTGTATTGGATGGAATTATTTACGCCGGCGGTAGTCTGGCGGATATTAACCCCAATGACATTGAATCTATTGATATTTTAAAAGATGCGAGCTCTACGGCTATCTATGGTTCATTGGCAACAAACGGGGTTATAGAAATTACGACTAAAAAAGGAAAATCAGGCAAGCCGAAGTTTTCCTTAAATTCCTACATGGGGGCGTCTGATTATGCCTATCTGCCCAATTATAGAAATGCCGAGCAATATTTGGCCGCCCGTAAAGATGCCGAACTTGCCGAAGGAGGCGCGGTGCCTTTTTCGGTCATCGAGTTGGCAAACATTGCCGCTGGAAAAACCATCAATCCTTTTGAAGAGATAAAACAGGCAGCACCGATGTTCAATTACGAACTTAGTGTATCCGGAAAAACCGACCGAGTAAATTACTTTTTTTCGGGAGCCTATACGGGTTCAAAATCGCCAGTAAAAGGAGATAATTTTACGCGTTTGTCAAGTAGACTCAACTTGGGCGTTCAGGCCACCGATTGGCTGAAAATCGGCATTAATTCGGGTTTTTCTTCGAGAGATAACTCAGGCGTAAGGGCATCACTGTTAAATACCTCCTATCTAAGTCCTTATGCAAGTTTATTTTTAGAAGACGGTGTATCGCCTAACCCTCTTCCTCAAAATTGGGGACTGGTATCTAATCCTATTTTGGGTGCGCTCTTAGATGACAATAAAGCAGTCACAAATATTTTGTTTTCTAACGCCTACGCCGATGTAAGTATTTGGAAGGGCCTATCTTACAAATTGAATGCAGGATACACTCGAACAGACTCAAAAAGCTTTTTTTATAGCCCATCATACGCACCTTTGAACAGACCCGGGTCAGGTTCAAAACGACAGGGAGAAAATCAAAATTTGACTTTGGAAAACATTGTAAAGTACCAACAAAAATTAGCAAAAAATCATAGCGTTGATTTGACACTATTGTATGGAGTTTATCAATTGACAAGTCAAGCGTCTTTTTTGTCAAGTCAAAATATATTTAATGATGCCTTAGGGTATAATGCCTTAGAAATTGGGGAAGGATATGTCATTGATGCAAGTGCTGCCCAAAACCGGCAAATTTCAGGCATGGCAAGGGTTGGCTATAATATCGCGAGTAAATATTTTTTCACCTTAAGTATGCGTAGAGATGGTTATTCGGCCTTTGGTGCAGGAAAAAAATACGGGGTATTTCCTGCCGCCGCTTTTAGCTGGAACATAAGTGATGAAGATTTTTTTAAGAACATTAAAAAAATAGATTTCCTGAAACTGCGGGCTTCGTGGGGAAGAAATGGAAACAGGGGCGTGAGTGAATACTCTTCTTTAAGTCAGGTGGGACAAAACAACTATGTATTTGGTAATGGCTCACCCACATCCGTCGGTCTGAGCACCACTACCCTTGCCAATCCTAATCTTGGCTGGGAAACCACCGAAAGTTTTAACCTTGGGGCTGACATTCAGGCTTTTGTGAAACGAATCACTGCTTCCGTCAATTTTTATTCCTCCAATACGTTTGACCTGCTGCTCAATCAAACCATTCCCAACACCAACGGATTTGAGAATTTTTTAAGAAACATCGGTGAAACAAAAAATACCGGCTTTGAACTGGACCTCAAAACTGTCAATGTGCAGAAAAATGACTTTACATGGAATACGAATCTGGCTTTTTCAGTGAATCGAAATAAGGTATTAAAATTGACTGGCCGAGATATTAATAAAGACGGCGTGGAAGATGATGATATTGCGAGCGGTTGGTTCATTGGCTATCCTTTAGGGTCCAACTACGATTATGTATTCGATGGTATTTTTCAGCAAGGCGATGACCTTTCCTTGATTCCCGGTGCCAAAGCCGGCGATATCAGATTTAAAGATATCAGCGGGCCAAACGGTGTGCCCGATGGTAAGATTACCCCAGCCGACAGAATGGTGGTGAGCAATAATCAGGCAAAATTCAACATGGGTATTACCAATATATTCAGCTACAAAAACTTTAGCCTCTCTACGGCACTTACGATTAGAGAAGGAGGGTACAGCTCCAATTCTCTTATCAATCCAGGTTCTAACTTTTTTGATCAGGCCAATTTCCTGAATACCCCTTATTAGACCCCTTCAAGCCCGATCAATACAAATCCAAGAATAAATTACCGTAATCCACTGGGGTATGGCTTTTATCAGGAGCGAAGCTTCGTGAGATTACAAGATGTGTCGCTGTCTTATAATGTACCTGAAAAATGGCTGAACACAATCAAAATTTCGGGCCTGCAAGTGTATGTAAGCGGCAAAAACCTGTACACATGGACTAAATGGGATGGTTGGGACCCTGAATTTGGCGGCGGCGGCAGAGACCCCGGCAATAATGGCCCGTTACTGAAGACATTCATAGGGGGTATCAATGTATCATTTTAGAACCATAAAAAGATGAAAAATACAATTAAGAAAATAACGATTGTCGTACTTTGCCTGCTGGCCCTTACCTCTTGCCAAGATGATTTTCTCAATGAAGTTCCTTTGGATAGGTTCAGCCCAGAAAACCTGCTGACTAATGCTGCAGGGTTTGATGCGGCGGTGGTGGCACTTTACGAGGGAGCAAGACAGGAACATATCATTGCTTCTACCAATTTTGAGTACATGACCGTGGGTACCGACCAAACCCAGTGGGGTCGAAATGATGCAAGAGGCAATAAAGATTATAGCCTATTAAATTCAAATTTGGATGCCACCATTGTGTATTGGGATTGGGCCTACAAACAGATGATTGTGCGGGCTAATTTAATTCTTGAAAACATTGACAATCCCGCTCTGACCATTGCGGATGATGCCAGAAAAAATATCAAAGGGCAGGCGTTGTTTTTCAGGGCGTACACGTATAACTTTTTAGCAAATATATACGGAGGAGTGCCGATTGTGAAAGAAAGAATCACTGAGCCTAAATTTGATTTTGTGCGTAACTCAAGGGCAGAAGTGCTGAGTTTTTCGGCGAAGGATCTGGAAGAAGCTACGACACTTTTACCCTTAGACGTAAAAGACGGCAGAATACCCCGCGCGGCGGCTTTTCATTTGTTGAGTGAGGTGTATATTTCATTGGGAATGGAAACCAAAGATGCCTCCCTGTATGATAAATCCATCAGTGCCGCAAGCAAAGTCATCAACAAAGAAGCTGGTGATTATCAAATTATGACCACCCGATTTGGCCCAGCCGCTGCCCGACCCGGTGACGTTTTCTCTGATATATTTGCCGACGGGCAAATTAATAAATCATCTGGCAATAAAGAAGTGATGTGGGCCTGGCAGTTTGAATCCACCACATTGGGAGGAAGTTATTCAGTAGCCTTGGCCAACAACAGCATACGGTATTGGGCACCAGAATATGACCGGCTTCAAACCCCCAACAGAATTTTAAATATATCTCCAGATAGTTTGGGGAGGGGCATTGGGGTAAATTCACCCACCAACTACGCCAAGTATGAGGTTTGGGCCTTAGACCCCAAAGATATCAGAAACTCTAATTTTAACATCCGACGTACCTTTTACTATAACAACCCAGCCGACAAAGAATATTTCGGTAAGCCCATTTTAACCAAAAAAGTAAACGGCAATTTGGTCATTGTTAAAAATGACGGAACTCCGACCAACATTATTCTTGATACATTAAGACAATATTATCCTTATTTCAGAAAAATTGAAGGGGCTCCCATCAACGGAAATACCCTTTCGGGCAATACCGCCAAAGATTTCAGCCGAATGAGGGTGGCCGAAACCTACCTATTACGTGCCGAAGCCTATTTTAGAAAAGGCGATTTGGCCAATGCCGCCAAAGATATCAATGTAGTACGGGCAAGAGCCAAGGCCTCGTTAATCAGCAGCGCTGCCGTTACGGAAGACTTCATTCTGGATGAACGCACAAGAGAATTGATCGTGGAAGAACCACGGCTACGCACGCTCATTCGCATGGGAAGATTGGTGGATAGGGTCAGAAAATACAATTCAGCGCCCTCTGTTGCCAATGGTCCTTCCTCTGGCAAAACCATTCAGGATTTTAACCGATATTGGCCTATTCCTCAAAAGGTAATCGATGCCAATACGGGAGCGAAATTGGAACAAAACCCTGGGTATTAACCCATAAAAAAGAAGCCATATAGGTGATAAAAAAACGGTACTAACCTTATTTTAAATGTACAATCATGAATCGTCGTCAATTTGTAAAATACACTGGGCTGCTTTCGGGGGCTGCATTTGTCCCTTTTATTACCCAAGCCGTTGCCAAAGAAAATCCAGTGCTGCTCATCACGTCGGGCTGGCAGGATGTCAATATCGGCGACATCGCCCACACGCCCGGGCTGATCGGGCTGTTGCAAAAACGACTGCCCAAGGCCAAAATCATCCTTTGGAAAAAGAGCAAAAGTGAGAAGGTGGAAACCATGCTCAGTACCTATTATCCCAACGTTCGGATCATTCACGGTGCGGTCGATAAGAGCTTTGTGCCGCAAACCGACGAAGTCAAAAGCGCGTTTCAAGAGGCGGATTTTTTCATTCATGGTTCGGGGCCGTCGGTGGTGGCGGCAGATTATGTAGAATCTTGGTACAAACAAACGCAGAAACCCTTCGGGATTTTCGGCGTTACGACCCAAAATGTTACTCCTTCGTTAAAAGACCTGCTGCAACACGCATCGTTTATTTTTACCCGCGAGACGGCCTCCATTCAAAAGTTGAAAGAGGCGGGATTGGAAGGGAAGCACATTGCGTTTGCGCCCGATGCCACCTTTGTGCTGGAAATTCATGACGATGCCAAAGCCGACCGCTTCATCAAAGAGAATAGTCTTGAACACCGCAAGTTCATTTGCGTTATTCCTCGATTGAGGGTTACGCCTTATTACAAAATAAGGGCCAATAATGCGGGTTACAGCGAAGAACGTATCAAAGAAATTGAAACGCTGAACGATAAATGGAAAGAAATTGACCACGCCAAAGTCCGCGAAGCGATGGTAATGTGGGTGCGTAAAACAGGCAATAAAATCGTTGTTTGCCCCGAAATGACCTATCAGGTGGATATTATTGATGAATTATTGGTCAATCCGTTGCCCGATGATGTCAAGCCATTTGTCGTCAAGCATGGCTACTGGCTACCCGACGAAGCGGCTTCGCTGTACGCCCATGCCCATACGGTGCTGAGTTATGAATGTCATTCGCCTATTATTGCCATCACCAACGGCACACCCGCTTTT
Organism: Runella sp.; assembly: GCA_027486105.1. GTDB lineage: Bacteria > Bacteroidota > Bacteroidia > Cytophagales > Spirosomataceae > Runella. The sequence continues at coordinate 7,558 of JAIXPV010000746.1, forward strand.
TACCTGCGTCAGCCCGAAGATACCATCAAAGGCCAAATGTACTATGACCTTGGGTTTAGGGATTGGACGTTTGAGATCATGGATACCACTGGCAAACAAATCGCCGACCGCCTTATGCAGGTGAACGATAATTACAAAGAAGCCCTCAAAAATGTAAAACAATCGCTGGCCAAAGTAGACAAGCAATACGACGAAGCGTTTGGCATCATTAAGCAAAAAATATAGGGAGATACACGCCCAGTGATTCATAAGTCGGAAAGTAGAAAGGCGCTTTTTAGCGCTTTTCTGATTACCAAAAACCTCTCTTTCATGAATCAACATTTCTATCCTCTCGCTATTTTTGTTGTGTCCATTACGGTATTGCTTTTTACAATCATCCGTCTGAAAATCAACCCGTTTGTATCATTGCTAGGGGTGGGGTTGCTCACGGGAGTGGCCATCGGAATGCCGCTCGATGAGGTAACGAAGCAAATCTCAACAGGGTTTGGACAAACACTCGGTAGCATCGGGATTGTGATTGGGTTGGGAATCGTGCTCGGCAACCTGCTCGCGGAAGCGCGGGCTACTGAGCAAATCGCGGCGCTTGTGTTGCGGGCCGTGGGTAAAAAGAATGCGCTGCTTGCCGTAAACCTCACGGGTTATCTCATTTGTATCCCTGTATTTCTCAACGCCGTCTTTATCATTTATATGCCCATTTTGCGGGATATTTCTCGCAAGACGAGCCTGCCCTTAATCTCACTGGTGACGGCGCTCATCATCGGCGGGTTTGCCACTCATTGTTTGGTGATGCCTACGCCAGGGCCGTTGGCCGTGATGGGCACACTCAATCTGCCTTCAGGGCAGTTTATCGGTTGGTCGTTGTTGGTGGCCTTACCACCTGCCCTCCTAGGGTTGGTGGCGGCCAAATACCTGATTAAAATGCCACACATGCAGATTGCCGAGCCGGCCAGTAATGCTGAAGTGGTGGTGGAAGATGACCGCAAAAAACCTTCGGGCGGTCTTTCACTATTGCTGCTTCTTTTTCCTATTTTGTTGATTTTGTTTGGTAGTGTGGTATCCGAAATGATGCCTAAAGGTACTGCTAGTCGTCAGATAATTGCTTTTTTGGGTGACAAAAACGTGGCTATGTTGCTAGGAGTAATACTAGCGGGCGGGTTATTACGCCCTTATTTTCGGAAAAGCTTTGAAGAACTCATCAGTGAAAGCGGTGCTTCGGCGGGTTTGCTGACGTTGATTGTGGGTGCGGGGGGGGCGTTTGGGGCTATTATTAACGGTTCGGGAATTGCTACTGCCCTTGTCGAGTGGTTGTCGTCCATGAATATGTCGCTGTTGATGTTGGGTTTTGTACTGACGGCCATTTTGCGCGCAGCCCAAGGCTCGGCTACGGTAGCGGCCGTGA
>JAIXPV010000282.1 GCA_027486105.1 Runella sp.
AAAAAATGGCTTGAAACCAATGATACAGTACAGATACAAATCATTTTGGCGGCAGGTTTTTCAGATGATGATGTAGCAAGCAAAGTAGCGAGACAAATACTGAGCTTGCCCACTGATAAAATGGGAGAGTCATTACATCATTGGTTTGGAACAAGCGAAAGATATTATGACGAATGGAGCAAGCAAACAAAAGGGGATTATCGAAGCGAGGTAGCTATTCAGCAACTGCAATTGCATGTTCGTTGGCTTGAATTAGCAGGTGTAATGACAGCCCCTACTACATTTCTAAATGCAGTAGAGTTGCCTAAATTTTATCAAGTGCGAGAGTTGCCCAAACTCTGTACTTATTATTCTACCATAGGAATTGGCCAATTCAGATAAATTAATTTTTAAACAATTTAACTTTTCAAACAAAATGAACACATTATCGAATTTTAGTCAGTTTGCACTTACGCGGGGTGAGATGAAGGCTGTCAGCGGGGGTTGTATGTACTGGTATGAAATTGGGGGGGTACGTCAATATAGTACCTATTCAATGTCAAAAGAACAGGCTAAAAAAGGGGCATCAAACATTCATGTGTCTAATGGTGGTGCAGGTGAAAGAACTGGCTGGTGTTGTGCAAGTTGTCCTTAAGTAATCCCAAATAATGGAAGTAGGGAGTGAAATATCTCCCTACTTTACCTTGTATTTTTCAACCAATTAACCAAATTCGACCTATGAAACCATTCATATTTTTAATATTATTTTTTGCCATAGTTTCATGTGCGGAGATTGCTGATAATACAGCAAAAGAATTAACTAACAATAAACCCCTAATAAATGATACAATTACCATAACCAATAGAATTGAAAATGATCAAATTTTTACATGGCAGGTTATAGATCAGTACGAAGACACTGAAATCCCACATGAATTTAATTCTAAACATGATAATAGAGCATTGAAGGTGAATTCTAATGTACCTATTAAATTTTTGACTGTGGATTTAGACAAAACTAAACCTATCATGGAAATGGAGTCAAGAACTGATTTTATCTTATATCCGAACGATAATTTGATAGCATATAAAGATAGTAAAGATAGGACGAGGTTAAAATCCTTAACAAATACACAAAGGACTTCAGAGTTGGATTTTATGGTTGATTTAAAGGAAAGTGTAGGTGAAATAGCAGGCTTGAAAGGTGTTTTTTCAATGAAAATTTCTGTAGAGGAACAAGTAAGATTAGCTGCTCAAAGAGAGCAAAAAGTAATAAGATTTTTAAATGCATACAAACAAACTAACCCAGTCGGTAATTATTTTGAGCATTATGTGTTGAATTATTTTAAATATGACAGAATTTACTATATGATGAGAGATTATTTTTCGCCCTATATAGACTCAAAATATAAAAAGGTTATTCCAAAAGAGTTTTTTCTTAGTTATGTTAATTTGAAAAATGATTTCAAATGTGATGACTGTAATTATATTGATACTTATAGAATGTCTGCTCTCCTTTATACCTATTGGCTATGTCACGACAAAGGACTATCCTATACATTTGACAATTTATTCACAATAATTAACAAAGAATTTGGAGGTAAAACTAAGGATTACTTAATGTTTAAAGTTCTTAAAATGCAATTAGAAAAAAATAGTCAAAGTAGCGATATAAAACCGTTTTTGAGTACTTTCTATGCTGAATGTAAAGATGAAGACTACAATAATTACATAAAAAAATGGACGAGAACAATTAATAATTCGGATACGACTTCTTTGCAGAAAATAGAGTTTATTACAAGTAAGGATAACGAAGCAACAATAGCTGATATTTTTCAAACCCCAAATAAAACTATAAAGTATATAGACTTTTGGGCTTCGTGGTGTGGCCCTTGCCTCGCAGAAATGCCTTTATCTCACAAACTTCAAGAAGAATATGGAAGCAAAGGTGTAAAGTTTATTTATGTGAGTATAGATAAAAACCGTGTTGCGTGGGAAAAGGGAATGGTAAGAGCTAAAATTAACCCGAGTAAAGAATGCTATTTACTAATAAATGGGAATGAGTCAGCTTTTGCGAAACAATTCAAAATTACTTCTATCCCCCGCTACATGATAATCGGCAAAGATGGCAAGGTTATCAACGCTGATGCCCCTCGACCAAGTGATCCAAAACTTAGACAAATCTTTAATGAGTTATTGAATAAATAGTTTTGTGATTATGAAATCGTTTCTCAAAACCTTTCACCAAATCTGGTTAGGCAATAAACCTATTCCAAGGGCATTAAGTGGTTATTCGCAAACATGGAGAGATAAACATCCTGAATGGGCTATTGAACTGTGGGATGATGCAAAGAGCAATGCGCTGGTGCAAGAACGGTATCCGCATCTATGGCCTTTGTACGCGTCGCTGCCATACCTCACGCAGCGAGTAGATGTCATTAAGTATTTGGTGCTGTATGCGTTTGGGGGTGTGTACATAGATTTTGATTGTGAGTGCCTCAAACCAATAGATAGCTTGCTTACGCATCCCGTTTGTATAGGTTTAGAGCCCAGAGAGGAGGGTTTACATCGTGAGTTTCCGGTGTTTTTGGGTAGTGCGTACATGTCTGCCGCTCCTGAGCATACATTTTTTAAAGTGACTATCGCGCGTTGTGAGGAGCAGCTACGCTTGCTTACCCCTCGGTGGCAGGAGTTGGGTAAATATCATTACGTCATGGAAACCACCGGTCCCACGTTGATCAATCGGGTATATCATGATTTTGAAGACAAAGAAAGTGTAAAGCTTCTGCCCCCTGAACTTATCGGGCCGTTTAGAGGCAGGGAGGCTACGCTGTATCGGGAGAATAAAAAAATGGGTTACGGCGCTGCTAAACTGTCGGAAGCCTTTGCCATTCATCATTTTGTGGGTTCTTGGTTATGAGTAATTGCCTTCAAAATATCTATACGGAGTCAGTCAAATAGGAAATCTTACCAAAACCAACCCCCGAATTTGAAGCCTTTGTGCAATCAGTTTTAGCAGAAAGAACGGCCACATCGGCGGTCTGAATGAAATTTCTGTACTAACAGCGTGAGAAACTAAGACTACAATGGCCTTGTCCTGATTTTGTGCAAGGTGACTGTCGTGAACTGATAGACTTGGATGAACTTTCATCGGCTAAAATCATGCAACAGAGAGTAATGAGTCCTCGTTTCCCAGCACATCGGCAGCGTACTCAAGCACTGCCCGGATATGTTCTTCGGTTAGGGAGGGATACATGGAAAGAAGGTCTTTATGAGTAGCACCTTGGGCGAGTTTTCTCAGTATGAGTTCCACCGTAAGTCGTGTGCCTTTTAAAATGGGCTTTCCGAGCATAACACGATGGTCAGTTGTAATATAGTTTGTGTAGGTACTCATAGTGGTGAGTTTTTACAAAAATAACCAATTTTCTAAAAAAGCAGTTTATGCCTAAAAAATTCCCCCATTACCGCCAACTCGACGCCATGGATTGTGGACCTACTTGTCTACGTATGGTGGCTAAGTACTATGGGCAGAGCTATGGCATACAGCCATTGCGGGCGGCAGCGGAGATTGGGAAAGAAGGCGTAAATCTGCTGGGCATTGCCCAAGCCGCTGAAAGTATCGGCTTCAAAACCCTAGGCGTAAAAGTCACGCTCCAAAAACTATTGGAAGAAGCACCGCTGCCCTGCATTGTACATTGGGGGCAAAATCATTTTGTGGTTGTCGCCCCCAGCCCGCGCGGCGTACCGTCCCAAAGGGGGCTTTCGTTGCCTCCCCTTCAGAGGGCAGGGGCAAGGGGTGGGATTCACGTCGCCGACCCTGCCGCCGGCTTACTCACCTACACCCACGAAGAATTTGAAAGCAAATGGGCCACCACCGTAAGCGATGGCGAAAAAGTAGGCGTTGCTTTACTGCTGGAACCCACTCCAAAATTTTACGAAGACAATACTCCCCTCTCTAACAGGAGAGGGGCTGGGGGTGAGGTT
>JAIXPV010000446.1 GCA_027486105.1 Runella sp.
GATGATGCGGGCGACCTGACCGACGGTTGGCGTAATTTCAGCATTATAATCATTACCGAAATTATTAATAACCGCTGGTACATCTTTCGTTACCCGTAGGAAAAACACGACTCCAAGCAGTATTCCAAAACTGCCAAAAAGGAAAAAAGCGCGTTGCCAACCGTAATGCTCCCCCACGTAACCCGCAATCAATCCGCTCAAAATAATGCCGAAATAGACCGCTGTTTGGTGAATCGACAAGGCTAAGGAGCGATTTTTGGGGTGGTGCTCACTCAAAAGGGAATTGGCCGAAGGCGCATAAAATGCCTCTCCACCACCCGTAGCTATGCCGCGCAACAATACGAACTGTATCAAAGTAGTACAAAAACCCGTACTCAACGTAGCCAATGACCAGAAAATCAGGCTGATACCTAGAATGTTGCGCCGCGAAAAGCGATCACCGATAAAACCCGCAATGGGCACCAACAGACCATACGTCCAGACCAAAGCCGACGCAATGAGCCCCAGCTCGGCATCCGACAGGCCCAGATCTTTGCGGATCAACGGCAGCACCACGCTGAATATCTGACGGTCGGCCTGATTGAGAAAAAAGGCCAGCCAGAGCAATACCAGCAACTCCCATTTATAGTTTTTGCGGGCGGTAAGCGGCGGTATTTTAATGGATTTACTCATAATTTCACTTCCATTTTAGGAGCGTTCCAAGCCGATAAAGTCACGATTGCCTTATTTTTAGTTTCGGGTTCGCGCCAGAGTATGTCCAGCGTTATTTCGCGGCTTTCGCCCGCCGCCAGCCAATTGTAATTGTCGCTCGCCACGATGGCGCGTTTGGTGCCGCTGATGTCGACTTTGGTCATAAAGGCGGGGAGGCTTCCCTGATTAAGCAACTGTACCCTGATACGGCTGCGTTGGTCATCTATTTTTTCCTGGTGTAGAACCATCAACTGACAGCGGGTAACGGATTTGGCTAGGGTGGGCTTCAACCAAGGGCCTTTGTCGAGCGTGATCCATTCAATGGGTTTGGTGGTATAGTCGGAATAAAAAGTGGCATCATCCATTTTTGACAATACCCTCGGATAATAGTACGAGCGCGAAATCAGCTTGCCAGATGCATCTTTCAACTCAGCAAGCAAAAACAAAAAACGGTCGCGGTAATCAGAAGGGATTTGAAAATCACCCGTTTGGACGGTATTGACCGAAGGCCCAACTGCGATTGCTACGGGTTTTTGTTGGTGCCAAAGCGATTTGAACGAATCGTCAAGCACCGTTACCGACACTCGTGCTCCAGTTATCGGTTGCGCTTCGGCATGGGTTATTTTGACGGGAAGGCTGATTTTCTCCCCTGCTTTCCACAGCATCCTTTCTATATCAACGGCTACGTGGGTAGGTTCATACGTACGTTTGAGAAAATAGTATGGTGCGCCCGCGTGGCCAAACCAATCCATGAGTTGGATGGCAATGACGGGCCAATGCCGCTTAAATACCCAGGGCATCAGGCCCGCCGTGACGGGATAATTGCCCTGTACTTTCTCGGAAAATATCTGATAAAACTCCCCAGCACCTACCTGCGACGCTTCCGAAATGGCATCAATGCTTGGGTCAGTCACGTCGGTGATGTGCGAGGCGCGGCTGAGCATACGCGGTACGCGCCCCGGGCCGTATTCGGTAAAATGGTGAATGAATTCGGGATGGGTTTTGTAAAATTCTTTGTCCCACATTTTGCCCAAATTCGTAAATTCTTTGTTGTTGACCGTTTCGTAAAAAACACTTGCTTCGGGAATGGAGTGCATGCCCGTTTCGGAAATCCACGGCGCTTTGGCGTAGCTGCGATTGTACCATATTGGGTCCATGTCGGGATACGTATGAATGGCTCCGTGGTCGGGAGTGGTGCGCTTAAAAACGCGGGAGGGGTCAAAGATTTTGAGGTTACGCTCAATGATTCCGAGAGAGGCGGCGTTGCCTGATGAGTAAGCGTTGAACTCATTGCCCCCGCACCAAATGGCCAGCGACGGATGATTTCGCAGCCGCAAGATGTTGTGCACTACCTGCGCTTCCCACACGTCCTGGGGGTAGTCGGGCGTATCTTGGTTTCCAATGGGGAAGTCCTGCCACACCATGATGCCCAGTTCATTGCAGAGGTCGTAGAAATGCTGCGTTTCGAGCAGCCCGCCGCCCCAGATGCGAATGAGCTGAACGCCCATTTTTTTTGCCGCTTCGAGTGTCCAGCGGTAGCGCTCACGGTTTAGGTCGAGCAAAATATCCTGCGGTGTAAAGTTCATACCTTTCACAAACAGCTTTTTGCCGTTGATGACAAACTGCCAGTTATCCCAGCGGTCGCGGGTGCGCTCTCCTGCCGTAGGCAGGTATTCAATACGGCGTATACCATACGAAAACTGCATATTATCAACGGCTTTCCCCTCTTTTAAGAGCGTTATTTTTACTTCGTACAGCTCCGCTTTCCCCAATCCGTTGGGGTTCCATAACTTAGGATTAGGCAGTATCATGTCTTTTTCCAGCCAATTGCGACCTTTGGTCAAGTTGACCTTCCACGATTGTTTGAGGGCGGATGTTGCCCCCGAAAGCATTTCAAACTGTACGGTATAACTGCCCGTAACAGGCTCAAACTTTTGACCGTAATTATTGGGATGATCGAGTTGGGTATTTCCCCAAGGGTGGAGTGTAAGATTGGTGGAGGCTTCATGGGCTAAGAGTTCTATAGACAGGTGCAGGGTAGCGGATTGTAAATTATTCTGACCTTTTATATCGGTTGTGGTCAAATAAGGGCGCTCCAAATGTACTTTCGGAACCACTTCCAACCGTACACCCTGCCACATGCCTACGCTGAAAAAGGGCTCACCGCCCGACCCCCCCGAAATCACCCAGGGTTTAATGATCTTTCCGGTGGCGCGGGGGTTGAATCCCGTGCGCTTGGAATAATCAAATTCGCCCGAGGCCAAACGCGGTAAATTTTCGTAATAAGTGGCTTTGTTGCCCCAATTACCGGCGCGTACTTCCACCACAATTTCGTTATCTGCTTTCAAAAAACGGCTTATTTCCATAGTTGGACCACCAAACATACCTTCATGAACTCCCACGAGCGAATCGTTGACCCACACTTTTGAAAAATAATCCACGCCCTCAAAGCATAGAAAAACGTAGTTATCGGCTCCTTTTTCGGGCAGCTTGAACGAACGGCGATAGTACCATGCCTTTTCATCAAGCCAGGTGTATTGCAGGGAGTTTTTATGAAAGTATGGATGTGGCAGTTTGCCTGCTTTAAAGTAGGACCAATGTACCGAATTGGGCACCGATGTGCTGAAAACATCTTTTAGGGCCTTCAATTCGGCAGTACTTTTAATGGGTTGGTCGGAATGTCCGAGCGTCCAGCCTTCTCCCGACAATTCAATGTGCTGACTGCCCGGCCGCTCCGTGAC
>JAIXPV010000389.1 GCA_027486105.1 Runella sp.
ATTTCAACCTGTTCGAGGCGTAATCTGGCAATCACTTCGGCGTTGACATTGGAGCGATACAAACCCATTTCAATGCCTTTTTTGATGTTTCTCCGAATCAAATCAAGAACAAACTCTTTCTTATACTGCGAAAACATATCCCAAGCCTGCGGGTAATACTTCTTGATGTCAAAAATCGCCGACGGATTCAATCCCGACATGGTTTGTCTCATCATTTCGGCACCCATCACTGCCTCCGCAATTGGGTTGGGGGCTTCATTGTGGATTTTCTCGGCAATGAAGTGGTCACATTCAAAATGGTGTTTTACCCCCGCGCATACCATTGAATTTTTATCTTCAAAATGTTGGTAGATGGTCTTTTTTGAAATACCCAACTCACGGGCAATATCATCCATCGTAACACTTTTGACGCCGAACCTAAAAAATAGTTCTTGCGCTTTTTCAAGGATTCTTTCTCTCACTATTGTTTTTCACTTTTTAAAGATAGAAACTTTGGAAACTCTATAAAGGTTCAGAGTTTCCAAAGTTTTTTTTCAAATATTTTTGAGTTACATGAGAGCGAAACAAGTATTTAAGGCGTTTTTTTAGTAATACAAATTAAATAGTGGGCACTGACAACCCTATGTCAGCAGGGTTGGAGAAAATAAAAATTAAATCTGAATGACTAGCGCATGTTCAATAATTCGCTCGATTTTGTATTATTTAAAGAATAAATTTGTTAAAACGTATACACATCCAAACCCATGGGAATCTAATTGTATGAGAGGGCAAAAGTAAAAACCCCACTTACACGCGGCCAGAAAAAAAGCGCGAAGTGGGTGAAAATGCTGACAAAAGGGAAGATTCGGCGGATAAAAATAAAGGGCAGTGTTTAAATTTCTTCGTTAAGGAAGTTTTCGGCTTTGATTTTGTTGTTTTCCTCTTCGACCAATCGGTTGATTTCCTTGATAACGTCAAAGAAGATGACCAATTTGTCGAGTGGGATTTGGTCGCGTAGCATGGTATTGAAAGCAATCACGCCTTCACGGGCCATTTCGCGTCTACGTTTGCCCTCTTCGGTCAAGAAAACTTTTACAAAACGTTTGTCTATGTCGTCGGTTTCGCGCCGAATCCAGCCGCGCTCTTCGAGGGCTTTGAGTGTACGCGTGAGGCTGCGCGGCTCCATGCCGATAGAAGGCCCAATGCGGGTGGCTGGGGTGCCGTTTTCCATATCGATATTCAGCAATACATACCCAATAGCCATCGTCATACCATACCGCCGAGAGGCGTAAGTATTGTACATCCTGGAAATGGCGTGCCAAGCCCATTTGATGTGAAAGTCGACGGTTTTTTCCTTGCGCATTACCTGTTGATTTGATGTCATTTGTAAAACTTCCCAAGTTTTGGAAGAATCCATCTGCCAAAGTCGGGAAGTTTAATATCAGTGTCAGATAGGCAAAGATATACGTTAAAATTGATTGTGGTATGTCTGCATACCGAATTATTGAACAGACATTTTGAATTTTGCCAAATAAAAACGGACGGCTCTGCCGATAAACAGCCCGCCAATCAGGCCGGGCATAATCCAGGTGGCGATATAAATTCCTGCGGGGGCATCAGGAAAGATGTAACGTATATTTACCAGTGCAAACGCCGTGAAGGTAGCGATGTACGAGCCGCCCATGCGCTCAATGTGGACAAATAACCACTCACGGCTGCCGTATTTGGCGGCGTGAGGGAGGAGGTATTTTTTGAAATCGTAACGGGCATTAGAACCGCTGAAAATCCCGAAAACTAAAAATAAGACTCCTATGGATTCAAATTGCCCTTTCGCCAAAAGCGTAGAGAGGTGATACACGCCATACCCAATCATGGCAATGGAGGTGGCTGCCATCAATCCCGATATGCCCCAATCATACCATCTTACGGGCTCTTCGTCGCGTTGTTGGAGCGAACGCCGTCCCGTAAAGCAGAGATAGAAGCTGAATACAGCAATGCCTGTTAAGAATAAACGCCCGTCGGTAAGGGGAGAAATAAGAACCAAGCCAACCGCCGAGATGGCCACTAAGACCATTGACCAATAATAAATTAGACCCGTGGTGTTGTGTAAACGGCTCCCTTTCTTGGATAACATAGGAACAAGCCCCACGGCAAGGGCCAGAAATCCAACGGCAACGTGGGTAACGATAAAAAATGTTTTCATGGCAGTTTTTTGTTTGATTGAGGGATGGTTTAAGACCGAACAACGAAACAAATATCTGCGGAGGCGCTGTGGCAAACAGCCCTTTTCCGACGGAGCAACCGTCGCAGGGAGTGAAGTGAAGGAAGCAAAGGGTAAACTGAAATGACTAAAGGTACAACGTCGCAAAGTCGTGGCAGGCTGCGCTGAGTTTTTGAATGTCCTCGGGCGTATGCCACGCACTCAATACGATACGGGTGTTGGCTTTGTCGGTGGGTTTGGGGTAAGAAAAGCTGTAAATGAAAATACCTCGTTCCAATAAAAAAGGGTATAACTCGTCGCGCTCGCTGTAAAAAACGGGGTAATGCTCCGTAAAACTCAACAAGTGTAAGGCTCGAATGGAATCGGTAAATTGGCTGATATTGGCTTGTAAGCGCTCATAAGCGTCAGCATAAAGGGTATCGGCGTGGACGTACGCGTAAAGATGGTCGGGGGCCACTGGCGAGCAACCGCCAAAGTAGGCGGAATAGCGGATGCGGTGCAGACTAGCAGGGTCCGAAAAAATAACGCCTCCCGGCAACCCCATGGCTTTGGCCAGCGAAGCCGTCACAATAAGACGAATGTTGTTTCTTTTAGGAATACGTTCCCACACGCCACAGCCTCCAGAGCCCGTTATACCCAAACCGTGGGAATCATCCACCACCAAAACCACTTCGCGGTCTTCGGGAATGGCTTTAATCCATTCAAAATCGTACAGTTTTCCGCGAAGGGCGTCCACGGCGTTGGTGACGAGGGCAATTTTGTGGTGGGTAGTTTGAAGGATTGTTAAGGTATTTTCCATCCAGTGCTCAAATGTTTCCTTGGCAATATCCACCTGAGGCAGATGCCAAACCGCAGGGTGAACATCGGGCGAATACCTGAATTCGTAGCCTTCGAGCATCAGTTGTCGGATGGCCGCCTGCCCTGCCAACATCCCTGATGATAGCGTGAGCGCGGCCTCTGCCCCCGCCCATGAGGCCAGTTTTTGCTCGGCCTGTTCGTAAATGGTCAGTTGTAAATTGCCGTTTCGGGAGCTTCCGTACACACTTCCATACTGATGCAAACCTGCCTGAATGAGGTCTTGAAAATCGGGATTGTGGGGCAGACCCAAATAAGCCGTGCCGCTAAAATATAGGTATTCGTTGCCATCAATAGCTATACTACGACCGGGCAAATGGGCTATCTGGTGGAAATTACTGGGGGTTGTCAAGAGAAAAAGGATTAGAACCGAAAAATGATGAACCGCACGGGCGGCCCCGGGAAAAATGTAAAACTGAGAAAGCGTTAGAGCTGAAAACGTAAAACTAGGAATTAACATGAAAAGGTGAAAAAAGGCCCCTTCCTGCTTCGTCAGTCATATTCCATAGTTTCTTAATTCATACTTTGTCATGAGCTTATTCGTACCTCCTACTTCCCTGATTTTTTTAGTCAAACATACGGAGAATCTTTCAATTTATGCCTTCTGTAATAAGTCAGAATTTGAGGGGTTATGAGGGGAAGCCCTCCATTTCAAAATCTAAGCTAAACAACGTTTTCAATTATACATTTTTTTAGCATCTTTGAAAAATCAAATCATCCACTATTCCCATAGATTATAAAATAAATAAAGAAATGAACAAAACGCTTCACAACCGTCGCGGTTTTTTAAAGAAAAGTGCTTTGACGACGCTGGCGGGAATCGTCGGAACGGAGATTGTTTTTGCCGAAAACATGCCCAAAAATCACGTTCCGTTGGCATTTGAGGAAGGATTGGCTGGTAAGCATCCCGATATGATTGTGCTGAGTGATAAGCCCTGGAACGTTGAAACGCCGCCCCATTTGCTGGATGATGCCATAACGCCCATTGAGCGAATGTTCATTCGTAACAACGGTCTTGCACCCGAAGAAAAAATTGACCCCAAGGCCTGGACGCTGACCATCAAAGGTGAGTCGGTCAAAGCCCCCAAAACTTATACTCTCAGTGAGCTCAAAACCAAATTTAAGACCTACACCTATCAGTTGGTACTCGAATGCGGCGGTAACGGACGCTCAGGATTTGTGCCACAAACCTCTGGAAATCAGTGGGACCAAGGCGCTGTAAGCTGCGCTGAGTGGACGGGCGTGCGTCTGAAAGACATTCTCAACGACGTAGGCTTGAAAGACGATGCCGTCTACATTGGGTACTACGGCAAAGACCTGCACCCTAGCCGCGACCCGAGCAAAGTAGTGATTTCGCGTGGCGTACCCATCAAAAAAGCCTTGGAAGACGAAACTCTCGTGGCGTGGGCGGTCAATGGACAAGAACTACCGCTAATGCACGGCTTTCCGCTGCGATTGGTCATTGGCGGCTGGCCCGCTTCGGTGTCTGGCAAGTGGCTGCATACCATTGCGATTCGTAACAAAGAGCACGACGGAGCAAAAATGGACGGACACAGTTACCGCGTGCCGCGTCAGCCGATTCCGCCAGGAGAAAAGCTCGCCGAGACGCCCGAAAATTTCCGTATCATTGAATCCATGCCCGTCAAATCGCTGATAACTTATCCCAAATCAGGCGCTATGCTCGATTTTGGCAAAACCCTTTCGCTACGCGGCCACGCATGGGCGGGCGATTTTGGCATAAAAGAAGTGCAGGTTTCTGTGGATTACGGGGCTACTTGGCAAAAAGCAAATGTGCAGCCTCCTAAAAATCGCCTGGCGTGGCAGCATTGGTCGGCGCAGATTCAGCTTCCCAAAAAGGGCTATTATGAAGTGTGGGCGCGCGCTACGGATGCCAACGGCATAACGCAGCCGATGGTGATTCCTGCTTGGAATCCTGGAGGATACCTCAACAACGCCTGTCATCGAATTGCCGTAAAAGCGGTTTAGTGAACCGAAAAATGGTAAACCGCCCAGGCGGCCCCGCGAAAAATGTAAAATTATAAAGTGTTGATAATAAAAAGTTATCTCTTTATTGAATCAAATATGATAAAGAACCTATTGTTAGTAGTTTGCACCGTTGGTCTGTTTGTGGCGGCGATGCAGCGGGAACATACATACGGGACAAACCCCGCTTCGACGCAAGCATTGGCCGACAGCGTGGATGCCGAAACGGGCTTGGCGCTCGACCCTAATTTTACGATTGTGAAAGCCCAATGCACGGGCTGCCATTCGCCGAAGTTAATCTTACAGCACCGATTCACCCGCGACGAGTGGTTGAGCAAAATTCGCTGGATGCAGCGCAATCATAAACTGTGGGATTTGGGAGAAACCGAAAAAACGGTGTTGGATTACCTCGCCAAGCATTATGCCCCCAGTCAAGCTGCCTACTCGCGCCGGGAGGCGTTGCGGAATGTAAAGTGGTATAAATTGGAGAAATAAGTTGTGGGGTGGGGTTTATCGTAAGGGGGGATAAAGCGTGAGCTTTGTTCATGACCGATGCTACGCAGGCGGTGGGAAAGTGGCCGTTGAATGTGGATAACTTGGGCATTGACCTGCTGACGCTCTCGGCGCATAAATTTTATGGTCCCAAGGGCGTGGGGGCGCTGTTTGTGCGACAGCGACGACCGAATCGCGTCAAACTGGAAGCACTCCTGCACGGTGGCGGGCACGAAGGCGGCAAACGCTCGGGCACGCTCAACGTAACGGGCATTGTGGGCATGGGAAAAGCGGTCGAGCTTGCCCAAAAACAACTTGTCTCCGATGCCGAACGCGTCGGAAAGCTACGAGATGTTCTCGAAAACGAACTCCTGCAAATCACGGGGACGCGCATCAACGGTAACCGTGATCAGCGCCTGTATAACGTCACCAACGTACTGTTTGAAGGCTGCGACTCCGACGCGCTCATCATGGGGTTGGACAACATCGCTGTTTCCAACGGTTCGGCCTGTACTTCGGCCTCTATTGACCCTTCCCACGTACTGATGGCCCTGGGCATGACCGAAACCGAGGCTTTTTCGTGTATTCGGTTCAGTTTGGGGCGTTTCACTACCGCCGACGAAATCCCGCAGGTGGTGGAAGCAGTGAAGAAAGTGGTGGGGTATTTGCGGGCGATGAGTAGTTAAGGTTGGTATAAAATAAAAGTCAGTTCTTTGACTTGTTTGAAATGATTGTCAGCAGAAATTAGGGGAATGCCTAAAAAAATTGCGGTAGCAGCAACAATAGCGTCGGGGAGTTTTAACCGATAGCTACGACGAATTTGGTTAGTGATCTCTTTTATTCCATTATTAATGTCAATCAAGGCAGATTCATCCAAAAAATAATGAACAGCCGTTTCTTCTTCCGAGGTAATATCCTTGTAACCAAGCAATTCTAATTCATTAATAAACGATAAATAAAAGTTTTTATCTTGAAGATAGGATTCTAAAACGGGGGTCTCCGTTTAGTAAATAAAGAACAATGTTCGTGTCGAGCAGCAGGTTACTCCCATTCATCGCGCATCCGTTTTTGTATTTCCAAAGGGTCTTCCTTCAATTTTAATGCGCCGACATATTTTTTGAAGTCATGCTTAGGCTTTGTGCTTTGAGCCGCTTTGCCTTGAGCATCAATTTCTTCGCGGGAAGTTCCTTTTTTGAGTATGATTGTCATGGTTGTACTATATTTTTAGCGAATATAACGAAACAAATAATACGCTTAAATTATTGTCAACTCCTTTGTCACGCTGTAAGCGTCTGAAATCGTTGTGGGATAATCAAAAAGACCGTGCGTTACAAACGCATAGTTTAGAGGTTCGCCCCGAATGATTACGGGACGAACGCAAACCAACCATGTAATACGTAATATTGGTAGAAGAAAAGCAATTCTCCCCACCCATGAAGCCCCGTAGGGATGGTATAAACAGTAACATAGTAGAATCTTTCCCTCCGCTAAACCCAATAATCCACGGGCGAGGGTTGTCATCGTATAGGTACTGATCAATGATTTCCTGTTCTATAAAAGGGACTTTAAGTGACATAAATCTAGGTTTTATCAGGCGTGAATGTGAAGCTAAGGGTTTACGTCAGTCAATATCAGGCCATAGGCTACGTTATCCGCTTGCCGGTGTAGAAGCGAAAGTAGTCAAAATTTGAAAATGAAAACTAAAAATAAACTAAAAAGGTCTTAAAATAGGGCTATATCACCTGAAACCCATACGCGTACGGATCGTCGTCGGGGTCGATGGTGATGGTGTTGAGACCGTATACTTTGGCCCAGCCTTCCACGCCCGGAATGATGGCATCGTGCTCGCCTACTTTGGCATAATCTTCGACCGTCCCGATGAACTTGCTGCCAATGATGCTTTCGTGGATAAACTGGTCGCCTTTTTTCAGTTTGCCTTGGGCGGCCCACTGCGCCATGCGCGCTGAGGTGCCCGTGCCGCAGGGCGAGCGGTCGATGGCCTTGTCGCCGTAGAAAACCGCGTTGCGGGCCGAGGAGGTTGGGTCTATCACCGCGCCCGTCCATTCGATGTGGCTGAGGCCGTTGATGGTGGGGTCGTTGGGGTGAACGAAGGTGTATTTTTCGTTGATGCGTTGACGCAGTACGCGCGCCCAGCCGATGAGCTGTTCGGCTTTGAAATGTTCCAGGCCCGGGAAATTCTCCTGCACATCGACAATGGCGTAAAAATTGCCTCCGTAGGCAACGTCCATTTTGAGTGTGCCGAGGTCGGGGCACTCGGCTTCGATGCCTTCGGCGGCAAGGTAGGAGGGCACGTTGACGAGCTTGACGGATTTGACTTTGTTGCCTTCCTGTACATAGCTGATGAGTACCAATCCCGCGGGCGCTTCCATGCGCACGATGCCGGGCGTTTTGGGGCGGATGAGGCCGTGCTCGATGGCGATGGTGATGGTACCGATGGTGCCGTGGCCGCACATGGGTAGGCAGCCGCTGGTCTCGATAAACAACACCGCCACGTCGTTTTCGGGGTCGTGGGGCGGGTACAGAATACTACCCGACATCATGTCGTGGCCGCGCGGTTCAAACATCAGACCTTTGCGAATCCAGTCGTATTCGCGCAGAAAATGCTGGCGTTTTTCGCTCATGTTTTTGCCTTCGAGAATGGGGCCGCCGCCAGCTACGACGCGTACAGGATTGCCGCAGGTATGGGCATCAATGCAGAAAAAAGTTTTGGATGACACGGGAAAATTTAAATGACGATGTACAATGCTTGATTTTACGGTTTTACTCCTAAAAAGGCTAAACTAATGCTTTTGGGCCTATTTGCACGGATTTTTGAATGATTTCCTCCAGCACTGAAAGGTTGACGTCCGACAATTTGTTGATATACAGACACGACACGCTGGTTTTGTATTTGCCCAAGCGTTGGAGTTCTTTTTCCAAGTTGTTAATGCCGCAGGTCAGATAAAGCGTCAGGTTTTGTTTGCGGGGCGAAAAACCCACCAAAAACCAATCCCCTTCACGACCAGTAGCGTATTTGTAGTGGATGTCGCCAAAACCGATGATGCTTTCGCCCCACATTCGGGGTTTGCCCCCAGTAGCGCGTTGCATTATTTCTGCTACGATGCGGCTATCTGTACGCTGTTGCTGGCGGTCTATGCCGTCAATAAACGCATCCACGCTTTGGTCGGTAGGTAGGGTCTTGTTTTCAGCCATGGTTGAAGGGAGGAATGTAAGGAGCTACAACAAAGTTAGCAGGAATTGAGCATCTACGAAAGGGCTAAAAAAACCATCCCCGACACAAGATACCGGGGATGGTTGCTGACGCTACAAAGTACTTTTGCTTTTGCCTTCTTTTTTGGCTTTTTTATCAGCTTTTTTCTCTTTGGTGGTTTTTTCAGGCTCTTTTTTCTTTTCCTTACCAGGTTTATCTTTTGCCATGTCGGTAGTTGTTTAAGGGTGAGTAAATTACGTTAATTATCGGGAGAATAATTCCAAAAACTTTTTTGGAATTGTAGTTTCAAAACGAAGTTTTTCGTGAGTTATTGGATGAACAAAGGCTAAAACCCACGCGTGTAGGCCCAACCGCCCGATGGGATTCGTGACGGCCCCGTATTTTTTATCCCCGACGATAGAGTGCCCTAAGTCTTGCAAATGTACCCGAATTTGATTTTTGCGTCCCGTTTCGAGGTTGATTTTCAATAACGAAAAGTCGGCATTTTGCTTCAAAACCTCATAATGAGTGATGGCCAATTGCCCCTGAGCGGGGTTTTGACTCGAATACATAATCAGGGCCTTGCTTTCGTTCAGATATGAGGTGACGGTGCCCGAAGGTTTTTCGAAAGGCTTTTCGGCCACGGCAATATAGGTGCGCTCTTTGGTGGTAGGCTCCCAACTTTCCTGCAACAATGCCTTCACCCTTTCGCTTTTGGCAAATACCATCACACCCGACGTGTCGCGGTCGAGACGGTGGACGATGAAGATTTTGTTGGCGGGATTTTGCTTCTTGACGTGCGCGCTCAGCGTGTTATAGGCCGTTTGGGATTCTTTATTATTGGCCGAAATGGAAAGGAGACCTTCTTGTTTTTCAATGACAATCAAATGCGCATCTTCAAACAAAATCGTCAGGCCGCGATAGATGCTTTCCTTAGAGCCTTGGGTCCAGCGTACTTCCACGCGCTGATTGGGCTGCAACGAATAATTATACTTTGTCTGTACGCGGCCTTCGACCCATATATGGCGGTCGCGCAGCAGCGTTTTGATGTTGTTGCGGTTTTTATGGGGAAGTTTTGCCAGCAGAAAAGCCATCAATTCGGAGGTTTCGGTGACGGTCAGCAGCAGCGGTGGTTTGGATGGTTTGTCTTTGGGCATGTTGGGATAACGTTATCCTTTCCCAACGCTTCTGTTTTGAGCGCTGAGAAAGGGACAAAGTTATCGGAATTTTTGAGAAAGACGATTTGTGAAGTAACCCCTCGGGATTTCAGCGTGCTTTCGGTTTTGAGAAACCGAAAGCACTACTTAAAACGTATTGACATTTAGCACAACCGTATTGATGCCTGGCGACAGTCGGAGGGTTCCGAAAGAAGTGTCGGCTTTGGTTCCGTTGAGCAGGATTGTATCTTCGGGTGAATACTTTAGTTCTAGTTCTGCCGAGACATTGGCGGGCAGTTCAAAAGTGTATTCTTGAAGAACCCGGCTTTTGCGCTGATACGATGCTTTGATGAGCCCTTTCATCACGGGCACTGTGATTTCGGAAGAGGAAAGCGTACCTAATTGCGGTTTGATGTGCATGATGCTTCCGCCTGCCGTTTTGGGTTGAATGCCCCACATATTACGGGCCACAATATTGGCGGGGGCTGCGCCCCACGCGTGGTTCCAGTCGAGGTTGGGCTTGTATTTGGTATCCCAGGCCTCTAAAGTCATGGTTGAGCCGATTTTTATCATGTTCCACCAGCTGCGGTCGTGGGTGGCAGTCATGAGTTGCAGGGCATAGTCGGCTTCGTTGGCGTTGTAAAGGGCTTCTAATAAATACTGCGAACCGTACACGCTGCAGGCCATGCCCCGGGATTTGATAAACTGGGCGACTGATTTCTTGTGAATATCGGGTGTAATACCAAAAGCCAATGCCATCATGTTGGCGTGCAGCGAGGAGTGATCGGTGCCTTCGCCGTCAATGTACGCTCCCGTTTTGGGGTTAAATAATTTTTCATTGATGGCATTTTTAGCTTTTATGGCCAGCGTCTGAAACTGTCGTTCATCTTCTGATTTGCGTAGAATACGCGCAAATTCGGCCATGATTTCCATGTTTTTGTAAAAGAAACAGTTTACCATGGTGTTGATGGGCGTAAAAACATAGCCATCTCGTTCGCCTTCGGCGGTGGCCAATTTCCAACCCGTATCCTTTTGAGCTGGCGGCCAATCGACGATGTCTTTCAGCTGTATTTTCGGGTCTTTAAAACCCAATTTTTGCATAAACTCGGGCGTATTTTTGGGCGACGACGAGCTGATCAACCCATCCTCACGGGCGAGTTCCATGAGGGTTTTGTACTTCAGCGGTTCGTAGTATTTGGCAATCAATTCGGTATTGCCTGTATACATATAATCTTGGTAAAACATCAGCGCCACGTGGAGCTGCCATTCGGTAGGCCAGGTGGGGTGCTCCATAAAATACTCGATGGTCTTGCGGGCAATGCCGTATTCGCGGGCGGTGGCGTAGTGGCTTAGCTGATTGAGGTAGGCATCAGCTTCGTACGGAATGCGCTCCCGGTCGCCGTCGAGATAAAATCCTGAAAATGAGCTGGCTTTGATGGTGTATTTGCACAACTCCCAGATTTGATTGAGGGTGGTATCTGAGCTTTTGAAACGGCTTTGGTTTTCTTCAAAATAACTGAAATACGCCAATTGCGTTAGGTCGTTGGTCGTTAGATTTTCGGTGGCATTGTCTATTTCACAATACCGAAAGGGTAACAAAACGGGAAAAGAATCGGGCAACACCACCGCGCCAGCACTTGATTTGGTATTTCTTTCGTCGGGTTTGATGTTGAGCCGGTAGGTTTTTTTGCCTTTAGTTACTTCCACTTTCACCTCTTGGTACCTAATACTGCCCATGGGTTTTTGGTTTATTTTCCCGTTTTCGAGCTGTTCGCCCAGTCGTACAATGAGGGTTTGGTTCTTTTTGGCGGTGTAATTGAGTTCCAGATTGGCAAAAGCTGCTTTGCCAAAATCAATAAAGTAACTACCTGGAGCGGTTTTGATGAATTTCGTTGGCTTCTTTTTATCTACCTGAAAAATATTGGTTGTTGAGATAGAATTGTCTGGTGGCCCCACCCGAAAGGCCTGTGGCTCCGAATAGTCGCCCGTACGATTGTCGGTATCCCAAATCCTCACTTTCCAAAAGTAGGTCAGGCCTGGTTGCAGGGGTTTGCCCTGATAAGCGACATTGGAAGAATGGTTTCCGCGCACCTGTCCCGAGTTCCACACATCGCCGATGTTGTTGTCGATGTTGGCTTTGGAAGAAGCGACCAGCAGTTGATAGGACGATTGAAACACGGCTTCTTTGGGTACCACCCAGCCAAATTCAGGCGTCGAATCTTTCAGCAAAACGGTGGCGGGTTGTCGGATAAACTCCACCATCAACCCCGTTGGTTGACAGGCATTGGCATCTTGGTGTTGCGGGATGAGTTGTTCCGTTTTTTGCCGCAGGTTATTCAATACCTTCTGGTATTTTTCGTCACCCACCAAGTTGGTGATTTCGTTGGGGTCGGCTTTGAGGTTGTAGAGTTCTTCGAGGGTTTTGTCGTTG
>JAIXPV010000242.1 GCA_027486105.1 Runella sp.
CCGAAATCGCAGGCGGTGCCAATACAAACTCAAACACTTGAGCTATGCCCGCCATAAACCCCCAATCTCGTCCCAAAGCCCGCGTGGCGTAATCAAACACACCACCCGCCTTGGGAATGGCACACGATAATTCGGCGTAACCTAATGTAAAACAAACGTACATAATGACCGACAATACCGTGGCAACGGCCATTCCTAAAGTACCCCCTTTCTCAAGTCCAAAGTTCCACCCGAAATACATTCCGGAAATAACGTAACCTACGCCTAGCCCCCAAAGTAAAGTTGGGGTAAGCGAACGATGCAAATTTTCATTTTGGGACATAAGCAATCAGTTAAGAGTAGAGTGGGTTAAGTAATAAGAGTGTGTAATTTGGGTACTTACAGAATGACAAAAAGTTACTTCTAGACCTGAAAAGTAGTGACGGTGACTAATACATCAAACGCAATCAATACCAATGCTGCCAGTAAAAAATACCTGTATTTATTACTGACTACGGCCACCTTCCGACTATCAATTAATCGACTTTCCACCGAATTTATCGCATTTACTACTTCTGGAATTGCATTAGACTGGTTGTTTATCTCAAAATACTTCCCGCCCGTACTCGTGGCCAAGTCTCGCAGGTAAGCAGCGTTCAGTTTGGTCGTCACCACCTGCCCGTTTTCGTCTTTTATCCAATCTCCCTTTTGACGAATATGCCCTCCCGTGTTTGTGCCGATTCCTACAATAAACAGATTAAAGCCAAACTGCCGTACCAAAGCCAAAGTTTTGCGCTCACAGGTCCCGAAATCTTCGCCGTCGGTCATCAACAAAATAATTTTTGACGTATTTGCCGAAGGGTTCTGGAGTAATTTTTGAATGCACAATTCCAGCGCGCCGCAAATATCAGTTCCAGTATTACTCACCTGCAACGTACTTAGCACTTGCGTAAACAACTCAAACGCATTGAGGTCAAACGTAAGGGGGACTTGCAAAAAAGCATCCGAAGAAAAGATAATTAACCCAAAACGATTTTCGACCAACGAAGCACTGAGTCGTTGTAATTCAAACTTCACTTTTTCCAGTCGTGAAGGCTGTATATCGGTAGCGTCCATTGATTTAGAAACATCAACCAATACCATCACGTCTTTGCCTTCCGCAATAATATCTCGTTCGGGCTCCCCGAAAAAAGGCCCTAACAATGCCACAATCATCAGTGCAAAATACGTTGTGCGCAGAAAAAATTTAATCACAACGGCCCGGGCCGTTGCCCCTAACGCCCTCGCAACCAAAAAAGTACGGCCAATATAAAGTACATAGAGTACGAGAAACGTACCCATAAAAATGTATTCAACCGCCGTGAGTTCGTAATTAAAATTCATAAAAAGGGTGAAATAATGGCCAAATTAACAAAAAAACCGTTGCGGAAGCAGGGTTAACGATACTCAATAGACTAATTTTGCGACATGGCAATCATAGGAACCGATATTTTATCCGTTAAAAAACTCCTCAGCGCAGGAGAGGTAGTGGGCATTCCGACCGAAACAGTATATGGTTTGGCGGGCAACGCCTTCAACGACGACGCTGTTTTGAAGATTTTCAGCGTGAAAAACCGTCCGCAATTTGACCCTCTTATTGTTCATACCGATTCCATTGCGCACGCCTCCACTTTTGTCATTTCTTTTCCCGAAAAGGCCAAACAACTGGCTGAGGCTTTTTGGCCAGGCCCGCTTACGTTGCTTCTGCCCAAATCTGACGCCGTTTCTGATTTAGTGACGTCTGGCCTCCCAACAGTTGCCGTACGCATACCCAATCACCCGCTGACGCTGGAGTTGCTTGCTTCTCTTGATTTTCCATTGGCTGCCCCGAGCGCCAATCCCTTTGGGTACATTAGTCCCACGTCGGCGCTGCACGTTGAAAATCAATTAGGAAAGAAAATTCTATACATCCTCGACGGCGGCGAGAGCACGGTGGGCATTGAATCCACGATTGTAGGGTTTGAAGGCGACGATGCCATGGTGTATCGGCTGGGCGGGATTGCGGTAGAAGCCATTGAGCGCATCATCGGCCCCGTACAAACTGTATCCCACTCTACCTCCAATCCTAAAGCGCCAGGGATGTTAAAAAGCCACTACTCTCCCAGAAAACCATTGTTTATCAACCCTTTACCTGAGATATTACAAAATTATTCTCCAAACCAAATCGGCAGTCTGACATTTGACCGTTTGGTGGATTCCATTCCTCCCGAAAACCAACGCGTTCTTTCTCACACCGCCAATTACAGCGAAGCCGCCAAACATCTTTTCTCGTACATGCGCCAGCTTGACAGCCTTCCAATTGACGTAATTTACGCGGAATTGCTTCCCGAAAAAGACTTGGGGCGTGCCATCAATGACCGTATCCGTCGGGCAGCAGTGAGGGAGGAGTAAATCTTATTTTTATGAAACATAAACGAGCCAAAAGCAGTTAGAAATGCATGGAAACCATTGATTTTACCCAATCCGGGACTTTTGCACAAACTGCACTGTACTTTTTTTTGGGGATTTTTGGGCGTTATGTACTCATTGCGGCCCTGTTTCATTACCTTTTTAAAGTAAAATACGAGGCTTATTTTCAACCCCGTGAAGTAAACCAACGCCTCCGGCGAGAAGGACAGCATTGGCGAGAAATCGGTTTTTCGTTTATTACCGCCCTTATTTTTGCTTTTATCGGTACAGGTATGGTAGTGGCTTGGCAAAAGGGATACACCCAAATTTACACCGACCTTCACAAGCACTCCACTCTTTGGTTTATTGTTAGCATCCTGATTATTCTCTTTTGCCACGAAACCTATTATTATTGGCTCCACCGGTGGATGCACCATCCCAAAGTCTACAAATGGGTCCATAAAGCGCACCACGACAGCATTACTACCTCAGCGTGGACCTCTTTTTCATTCCATCCGATAGAAAGTGTTTTACAGGCGATTGTCTTGCCAATATTGCTGTTTATTATTCCCCTCCATTACGTAGCCATCGGTATTATATTATTGATTATGACCACTACCAGCGTCATAAATCACCTTAATACCGAACTCTATCCGCGCGATTTTCACCGTCATTGGTTTGGCAAATGGTGGATTGGCGCTACGCATCATAGTCTTCACCATTCACAGTTTAAATACAACTACGGGCTATATTTTACCTTTTGGGATAAGTGGATTGGCACCGAAAGCCCAGATTTTAAGAAATTATTTGAGAAAAAAACTGCAAAAGAGGAAAAAAGTATGAAGGTCAAAATGTAAAGTGTAAGTTGGAGGTCTGACCATCGTCTGACCTCCAACTTACTTTATGTTCTTTTTTTCGTCTGGGTGCTTAAGTATCTATAACTAATTCGTTTACTTTTTTCAGTCTTCCCAGCCAAAAGAGCGTTCTACGGCTTTGTGCCAACCTTTGTATAATTTAGCCCGTTGCTCACTTTCCATTTTAGGATTCCAGGTATGGGCAATCCCCCAATTCTGGCGTAAATCGTCGAAGTTTTCCCAATATCCTACCGCCAAACCTGCCGCGTACGCCGCGCCCAAAGCCGTAGTTTCGGTCACCGCAGGACAAACGACGGGTACGTTGAGCATATCTGCCTGAAACTGCATAAGTGTTTCATTGGCGACCATTCCGCCGTCTACGCGCAACGATTTAAGCTCAATCGCAGCATCTTTCTCCATGGCGTTCATCACGTCAAGGGTTTGATAGGCCGTTGCCTCCAACACCGCCCGCGCAATGTGGGCCTTGGTCACGTAGCGCGTCAAGCCCGCAATTACTCCCCGAGCGTCGGCCTTCCAGTAAGGCGCATACAAACCCGAAAATGCTGGCACAAAATACGCTCCGCCATTATCTTCGACCGATTTTGCCAGGGTTTCTACGTCGCTACTTTTTTCAATCATTCCTAAGTTATCACGCAGCCATTGAACCAGCGCTCCCGCAATGGCAACGCTTCCTTCCAACGCATAATTAACGGGTTGATTTCCAAATTTATAAGCCACAGTCGTAAGCAACCCTTGTGTAGAAACCTTTAGCTCCGTACCTGTATTGAGCAGCATAAAACAACCCGTTCCGTAGGTATTTTTGGCCTGCCCAGGTTCGAAGCAAGTTTGACCAACCAACGCCGCGTGTTGGTCTCCCAAATCTCCCGCAATCGGCACATTGGGCAATACATCGAGTACCACGTTTCCGTACACTTCACTGCTGCTTTTGATAACAGGAAGCATCGCACTTGGAATGCCAAAAGCAGCCAACATATCTGAATCCCAAGCCAAAGTATGAAGATTCATCAACTGAGTGCGGCTGGCATTGGTCACGTCGGTTACGTGCGTGCCGCCGTGTGGTCCTCCCGTCAAATTCCAAATCAGGAAGGTGTCCATGGTACCAAAAAGCGCTTCCCCTTTTTCGGCATCTTCGCGCAAGCCAGGCACATTATCCAACAACCACTTCAGTTTTAACCCACTGAAATACGTGGCCAGAGGCAAGCCTGTTTGGGCACGAAAGCGGTCTTGTCCACCATCTTGTGCAAAATGATTTACTAGGTCACCCGTACGGGTATCTTGCCAAACTAAAGCATTATAATAGGGTTTTCCAGTTTTCCGGTTCCATACGGCAGTGGTTTCGCGTTGGTTAGTAATCCCGACGGCGGCAATTTCAGTAGCCGAAATCGACGCATTGATGCGTGCTCCCGCAATCACTTCGAGGGTATTTTTCCAGATTTCTTCGGGGTTATGTTCAACCCAACCCGGCTGAGGATAAATTTGTTGGTGTTCTTTTTGGCCTACTGAAATAATGTTTCCCTGTCGGTCAAAAATAATGCAACGGGTACTCGTGGTACCCTGATCAATGGCAGCTACGTATTTAGACATTATTGGTGAAAGGTTTATTAAGCAATAAACTTAAACAAACTTTCAATACCGAAATAAATACTGTATAAAAATGCCAAACCTATCATACTAAACAATCCGATTTTGTACAATAAGGCACTTCGGGACTGCAAATAAGAAAGCCCAACGTAAAACGTGGCCAATATACTGAAGAACGATTGCAGGAACAGCCGCCCCTGAAAACAAGACCACGCATCGTACCTAAATCCAGCCGTCAATACCAGGGCTACACTCACCACCAAAAGGCCCAGCCACGTACTTTTTTCGATATTTTCACGAAACTCCGTAGCCGTCAATGAAGGTATTTTTGTCAAAAAAAGAACTGTTTGACGAATTAACACCCCCAAACCCAACAGCATAATCAGCGTGGGAATCATCGCTACCAAGTAAATCAAACTGCCAATGTACCGAAAACGCGTTTTCACCCCCAAATTAAAATCATTTTCGAGGTCCGCGAATTTATACCAAAAGGTACTGTAGAAAAGCACTGGATAGATATGCAATAGTTTTTCATCTCCGTGATAAATGACGGGCGATTTCATCAAACGCACCAAATGAAATCCGTAGTAGCTTTTCGGGCCAGTGTACATTTTTTGGTCACTCAACGGAAAAATATCCATGTTGTGAACCACAGGTTTTCCTTCATAGTACCAATTTTCGGCAAACTTATACCCTCCTATTATCCCCGTAATTAATCCCAGAATCATCAGTCGTAGCACTATCGTTTGCCATTTGATTTTAAAGTACCACAACGTAAGGGCGATAGCCCCAAAAACAACGGGAACAAACGCCAAAAAAGTCCCTTTGGTTAAAAGTCCGATGCCGAGAGCCAACGCCAACAAACGTTCTGTTTTGGGAGAGGGTGATTGAAAAAAGCGAGTTAACAACCAAAAACACCACGTCCCCACCGTAAACGCCAGACTGTCGTTGGTCACATATAAAGAAAAGGTAATGTACGAATGAAGGAAAATGGCCAATAAAAAACTTACATTGCGGGTCAGAATATGGCTAAAGTAATGTTTTGCCAACAAATACAGCACGTATAAATTCAAACATGACAGAATAACTGACAATAATTGAGTCACTTTCAAACTTGACAGGGTATCAAAAGCAAAGAAAGGCTGCGCCAACAAATAATACAACGGCGGGTGCATGGCACAAAAAACCTCGCGGGTAAGGGGAAGTCGATGCTGAGAAGCAATAAAATGGATGATTTCGCCGTGCGCATCAGCACCGAAGGGAGAAATAAAAAAATAGAGAAATACTCTTAACACAATGCCAAACCAAAGTAAGAAGGTAAGCGCTCGTTCACGTTCAAAAAAAGAAATCAACATCCGAGAAATTATAAATTACATAAACTACCCCCCGTATCGGTCAACAAAAGTAAAGAATAATGGGAGGTTTTTTGCACTTTTTTCTTGCAAAAGCCGTTATTTTGGCAGACTTTCGCAGACTTTTTTTGTTTCACCAAACACACTTTTTATGCTTCTAAGGCAAAATGAAAAGTTCTTACACAAACCTAATTGAGCAGACGTTTGAATTCCCTACGCTGGAGTTTAACGTCCAAAACGACGAGCTGTCGTTTAACAATGTACCCCTTATGGACATTATCCGCCAGTATGGTACACCCCTAAAAATCACTTATTTACCAAAAATTGGCGAGCACATCGGCAACGCCAAACAGTTTTTCAAAAACGCATTTAAACGTTTCAATTACAAGGGTTCCTACACTTATTGTTATTGCACCAAGTCTTCTCATTTTAGTTTTGTTTTGGAAGAAGCGCTAAAGCACAACATCCACATCGAAACCTCATCGGCGTTTGATATTCCCATCATAAGGAATCTCTACAAGGAAGGAAAAATTACCAAAAGCACCTACATTATTTGCAACGGCTACAAACTGCCAGGGTACCAGAAAGCCATCACGGAGCTTATCAACGAAGGCTTCAATGTAATGCCTGTATTGGATAACCTTCGCGAGATTGAATATTACGAACAAAACGTAACCGCGGAATCGGTCAATTTTGGTATCCGAATCGCCACCGACGAAGAGCCCAATTTTGCCTTTTATACGTCACGTCTAGGCGTGCGATACAGCGATATTAACGACCTTTATAAGGACAAAATACAGCAGAATCCAAAGTTTAAGCTTAAAATGCTTCACTTTTTTATCAATACAGGCATGAAAGACACAGCCTACTATTGGAGCGAACTGACGCGTTTTATGTTTAAATACTGTGAACTGAAAAAGATTTGCCCCGATTTGGACTCAATTGACATCGGCGGTGGGCTTCCTATTCAGACTTCGTTGCAGTTCAACTACGATTATCAGCAAATGATTGATGAAATCGTGGAAAATATCCAATGGATTTGTAACAAAAATAACGTTCCAGTTCCGCATCTCTTTACGGAGTTCGGTAGCTATACCGTTGGTGAAAGCGGTGCGGTTATTTATCAAATCATTGACCAAAAACTCCAAAACGACAAGGAGATGTGGTATATGATTGACGGTTCGTTCATCACTCATTTGCCAGATTCCTGGGGAATGAACCAAAAATACATCATGCTGGCGGTCAATAACTGGGACAATCCTTACCAAAAAGTAAATATTGGTGGTTTAACCTGTGACTCCCAAGATTTTTATAATACAGAAGCGCACAGCGCCGACTTATACCTTCCCGTTTTTGGGCTAGATACCGAAGTGCAATACGTTGGGTTTTTCCACACAGGGGCATATCAGGAGTCGTTGGGAGGTTATGGCGGTATTCAGCACTGTCTTATCCCAGCGCCTCAGCATGTGCTGGTAGACCGCGACGAAAACGGCAATATCGTGACCAAACTCTTTGCTGGTCAACAGGATAGCGACAGCATGTTGGCAATTTTGGGATATACTGAAAATAACTCAGCGGCCAATGAGCTTGAAGAACAAAAAGCCACGGCGCTTGATTTGGAAGCTCAAACAGAATTAGCGCATAGCTAACAATAAAA
>JAIXPV010000490.1 GCA_027486105.1 Runella sp.
ATATCGCTTAACTGATGAAAACACTTCCCTTCTTGGCGGGGATCATCAATCTCAAAAAATAATTCGGCTACATCCATTTGTCAAAGATGCTAACTTAGTCCTTCATGCAATAACCCTACCAACACTATGTACTTCATGATATTTTTATAATAAAAGAATGAGTTGTGCTTAAAAGTAAATCAAGGCTTTATTCTTTGATTTGGATGTCCATTATTAGAAAACATCCTGCGACAAAAGACAAAAAAAAGCCGTCCCTCAAGTGAAGGACGGCTTTCCGACGTTTTCTTAACCTAAACTAAAATCTTTATGTGTATTTCCTGATTGTCGGTACTGGCAAAAGAGGAAATGGTTACAGTGAATATCTATATTTTATTACTGACCAGAATTAGCGCGGTTGCGCAAATCTTCAGTACTTGTGCTCCGCTGACGGGCAGCTTTAACATTTTGGTTTCCAAATCTGTACGTAAACGATAAGCGTACTTGGCGACTTTCCCAGCGAGAATTGACGCGGAAATTCAAGTCTTGGTATTTGACCGTTCCCGCAAAACGATTCAGGAAGAAAATATCTTGAACATTCAGGCGTAACGATGCTTTTCGGTTCCAAAGTGATTTGGCAAAACCTGCACTGATTTGCCCCTGTGCTTTGGCTTGGAGGATGTTATACTGCGTTGGTGAATTCCAGAATCCGCTCAATTCTGCCGTGTAGCCCTTAGGAAGCGTAAAATTGTTGGTCACAAATACCGTCGCCCCAAATTGACCCAAATCCAAGTCGGCACCGTAGTAAAACGAGCGGAAGCGGTTATAAAACGCACTGACGTTGTTTTGCATCGTCCACCATTTACTGATGGTTACGGGAATACTAAACGTTGCATTGTAACTATCTTGATGGTCAAGGTTTTCGGTGGTAACGTAGGTTTTATTTTCTTCGGCAATCTGTTTCGGTATCTGGTCGGCAATGACGTCGTTGATGCGGCTGTAGCCCAAAGTGGTCGAAAACACGCCCTTAAACACGTGCGTTACCTGAAACGAATTGGTAAACTGCGGACGCAGATTCGGGTTTCCCTGTTGGAACGTCAACGGGTCTAAAAAGAACTGGAAAGGATTCAAATTGCGGTAGTTCGGGCGGTCGATGCGACGACTAAACGACACGTTCAGTACGTTGTTGGTATCTAGCTGACGCGACACAAACACACTAGGAAAAGCGTTGACGTAGTTGCGGTCTACGATACTGTTGAGCGTCACGGAATTTCCTTTGGAGTGGGTATGTTCTACACGCAATCCCAACTGCAACTGCGTTTTTTTATCAAGTTTTGTGCTATAATTGGTATAAACCGCGTTGATATTTTCGGTGTATTTAAAACGATTAGAGCGCGAAGGGTCCAAAATCCATTGCTTATCTACCTGTGTCTCAAAACGCATATCGTTGTCTGAATTTACCAAACTACTCTTGGCACCGGCTTCAAATTTACCCTTTTTGAGGGGATGGATATAGTCTACTTTGGCGGCCGCAATACCGATGGTTGAAGGCATGATGTTGCGCACAATCTCTTTGTTGGTAAGCACATCTTTTGCATCATAATAATTGGTATTCAGGTCATTACCCGAATTTCCGTCAAAAACTGAATAGTCGGCATCAGCGCTCAATTCGCGACCGTTCCCAAAGTCATGTTTCAAATTGAGGTTGCCTGTGAAGTTATTTAACTTGTTATGATTGTAGGCGTCGGTAGCAAAACGGCCCGTCAGCGTACGGTTTTTGTCGTAAAAATCTGTACTTGAAATCCCGTTCATTTTGAACTGATTCAAAAAGCCTGTTGCCAAAATGCCGACGGTGGTTTTCTTGGTTACAAAGTAATCCACTCCCGCCCTGAAACTCAGGTTTTGGGGATTACCAACGCGGGGGCTGTTTTGATCCAAGTAAGTAATTTGATCTTTATAAGCAATGGTACGGTCTATGTCCTGCGTATTTTGAAAACGGGCATGAAAAAGACTCACGTTGGCAAATGAGTTCATTTTGGCCGTGCGGTGATTGAGTCCAATCGAGCCGTTCAATTTTTCGTATCTTCCCACCCCTGCGCTGAGGGTATAGTTTCCGTTGGTACCAAAGTTTTTATTTTTCTTCAACACAATGTTTATCAAGCCCGAATTGCCAGCGGCGTCGTATTTGGCGGGTGGATTGGTTATCAGCTCAATTTTTTCAACATTGTCGCTGGGCATACTTTGAAGCATATTCATGAGGTCTTGCATCGAAATCTGCTGCAATTTCCCGTCGATCATCACCATCACTCCCTGGCGGCCTTTCAATTGCAAACGGTCATTTTGGCGATCAATCGTTACGCCCGGGGCTTTTTCCAACACCTCCAAGGCAGTTCCCCCCGCCGATACAGCGCTGTTTTCAACGTTGACCACCATCCGGTCAATCTGCTGTTCTACAAAAGGTTTCTTGGAAATCACTTTTACCTCATCCAAGGTTTGCGAAGTTTCGGTCATCTGAAGTGCTGGCACTTGAATAGTAGAAGCGGAGGCCGAGACCGAAAAGGGAGCCGAATACGTTTTTTGAAATCCAACCATGTTGGCCCCAATCAAATAACTGCCCTCTGGTACGTTTTCGACTTCATAATAACCCGTTTCGCTCGTGATAGCTCCTTTTACGAGCGTAGAGTCCTGGGCTTTGAGCAATAAAACGGTCGCAAATGGGAGGGGGTTTCCGTTTATTTCACGGATTTCGCCCGATACCTTCCCCCTAACGGGGCTTTGGGCAAACAATGAAGTAGAAAGCAGCAACATAGCTGCAACCAAACTCGTAAAAGTTTTCATGGCTATTGTTTAAAATGGCTGTTGTTAATTACTGCTTCAAAACTAGGGTACTTTGTAATACAAGCTACCTTTTTTTACATAAGCGGTCTAATTTTTTGGACAAACGGTTGAAGGAGCCGTTTAGGATAAATTTTAGATTACAGGCAGCCAATGGGGCACGTATAGGTATATTTAACTGCCTGTAATCTCTTGCTTACTTTGTTTTCATGCTACTAATTTCAGTGATAAGATGTATTGAAAT
>JAIXPV010000029.1 GCA_027486105.1 Runella sp.
CGGCGAGGTTTGGAACCTCGCCGACGTTATATGGTTTAAAACTTCACCAAGGCTATAAACGGAACATCCATTCCAAAACCTTAACGCCCAATTATTCTACTTTCCCCCCGGCCAATCAGCCACCTATTTTTTTACCCTTGTAAAGGGGTGCTTTTTTGAAATTTCAAAAGATAAATATTGTCATTTTATAGGTATAAATACCGTTTATAAACTATATTTTACTATAAAAATAAACTTTTTATCTATTTTTATACAAATAACTAGTTTTTATATCTTATAAAATTTTCTTCTTTTATTTTTGCCAGAGTTCTTTCACGCAATTGCCGTTTTGAGGTTTCTGACTTACTTTTTTTTAGCGTCAGAATTAAATAGGAATCGTGTGTAAATCATGAGCTGACGTGCAACCGTAAACAGCACCTTAGAGTGCTGCAAGCCGAGACACTTGCCTCTAAACGTATTGGCCGATGCTTTCACGATCTAAAGCAGTAGTCAAGCAAAAAGGAAGGACAATAAGTTACCCAAAATTTATTGTTTCACTCAACTCCTTTTACGAAATGCTAAAAAACAACCTTGGCTACCCCCGGATTGGTAGCCATCGCGAGCTCAAAAAAGCCTGTGAATCCTACTGGACAGGCAAAATCTCCCAACAGGAATTGCTGGGTGTGGGCGCATCCCTGCGCCGTCAGCATTGGGAACTGCAACGAACGGCGGGTATCGATTTGATTCCTTCCAACGATTTTTCGTTGTACGACCATGTGCTGGATCTGAGCCTTACGCTCGATGCCGTGCCCGAGCGCTATCAGGCCATTTTATCGGCTCATCCGAAAAACAACGCCCTCGACATGTATTTTGCCATGGCGCGCGGATACCAAAAAGATGGACTCGACGTCAAAGCCATGGAAATGACCAAATGGTTTGATACCAATTATCACTACATCGTTCCTGAATTCACCAAAAATCAATCTTTTCGTCTCGCATCAGACAAGATTTTCAATGAATTTGAGGAAGCCTTGCAATTGGGTATTTTGACCAAGCCCGTTTTGTTAGGGCCCGTTTCGTATCTGTTGGTGGGCAAAGAAAAAGAGGAAGGCTTTCATCGTTTAGACTTGCTCCCCAAACTGCTCCCCGTTTATTGTGAAATACTCGAACGACTCCATGCCGCTGGTGCCAAGTGGGTTCAATTTGACGAGCCTTGTCTAGCGCTGGATTTAACATACAAAGAAAAAGATGCATTGCGGTTGGCCTACGGAACCATTCGATCCCAATTTCCAAGCCTAAAAACGCTGTTGGCTACTTATTTTGATGGCTTACGCGACAATATACTAACCGCTTCTCACCTGTCTGTCTGTGCGTTACACGTTGATTTGGTTCGTTTTCCAAGCCAATTTGACGACCTATTGATTGCCCTGAAAGAGCCCATGTCACTGTCGCTGGGAATCATCGATGGGCGCAATGTCTGGAAAAATGACTATACTAAGTCCTTGCAGTTCATCCAAAAAGCCGTGGCAAAATTAGGGCCCGACCGGGTCATGATTGCGCCTTCATGTTCGTTGCTGCATTGTCCGTCAGACTTAACATTGGAAAAAGACTTGCCCACCGAAATTAAAAACTGGCTGGCCTTTGCTAAACAAAAATTGCAGGAAATAACTGATTTGTACGACATTGCAGTAAATAAAAACATAAATGTATTGACGGAAAATCAAGTCGCCCTCTTGAGCCGTAGAACTTCGCCGTTGATTCATAAACAACACGTCAAAAAAAGAGTGGCAGAGCTTAAAAAAAAGGATACCCAGCGCAAAAACCCCTTTGAAGTAAGACAAAGCAAGCAAAAGACCCTGCTGAATCTTCCACTTTTTCCCACAACTACCATCGGGTCTTTTCCACAAACAGAAGATGTACGTCAACTCCGAGCAAATTACAAAAAAGGAAAACTGACGCCCAAACAATACGAATCAGCCATTGAAGAACTCATCCAAAAAGCGGTTGTATGGCAGGAAGAACTAGGATTAGACGTTTTGGTTCACGGGGAGTTTGAACGCAACGATATGGTTAAATATTTCGGAGAACAACTCGAAGGCTATGTTTTTACGCAAAACGGCTGGGTTCAGAGTTACGGATCGCGCTGCGTAAAACCACCCATTCTTTATGGCGACATTGACCGCCCCAAACCCATGACCGTCCGTTGGACGGCCTACGCACAGTCACTTACCCAAAAATACATGAAAGGTATGC
Organism: Runella sp.; assembly: GCA_027486105.1. Taxonomy (GTDB): domain Bacteria; phylum Bacteroidota; class Bacteroidia; order Cytophagales; family Spirosomataceae; genus Runella. The sequence goes on from JAIXPV010000029.1 coordinate 2,233, forward strand.
TGACGGGCCCAATTACGATATTACAGTGGTCGTTTGTGCGCGATGACCAACCCCGCAGCGACACCATGATGCAACTCGCGATAGCTATCCGAGACGAAGTAGCGGATTTGGAAAAAGCGGGCATCAAAATCATACAAATCGACGAAGCGGCCATCCGAGAAGGATTACCGCTTCGTAAAAGTGACCGCAAAGCCTACCTAGACCACGCCGTACAGGCGTTTCGTCTGTCGGCATCGGTGGTGCGTGATGAAACCCAGATTCATACCCACATGTGTTATTCGGAGTTCAGTGATATTATTGAAAATATTGCGGCCATGGATGCCGACGTAATCACGATCGAAACATCCCGCTCGCAGATGGAGCTATTGGACGACTTTGCAAATTTTAATTATCCCAACGAAATCGGACCTGGCGTGTACGACATTCACAGCCCACGCATACCAATGGTGGAAGAAATGGTTGGATTGTTGGAAAAAGCTATGACGGTATTGCCCGTAACAAACCTATGGGTGAACCCCGACTGCGGCCTCAAAACCCGCAAATGGCCCGAAACCGAAGCCGCCCTCAAAAATATGGTGGAGGCTGCTGGCAGAATACGTAGTTTGATAGAACAGGAGTCGTACTCGTAATGATTACCTTTCATTGGCAAAGGGTCAGGCTTTGCCAATGAAAGGTTTAATAGCACCCATTGCCCCTTAATATCAAAAATCAATTTAAATTTCGCTCCAATTCCAACGCCATCGGCACTAGTACATGGTCTTCAATGATGGCGTGTTTGCGCAGTTCTATCTCAAAAAGCTCAACCTGATTGAGGAAAATCTTATACGGCAACGGCAGCGCCTGATTGCCCGAATACCGCTTAATCAACGTACTTACCTGTTCCAATTCATCTTCAATGCAGGCGTGCGCTTCCTTAAAACCACAAATACTGAAGTCGGGATTTGAGGCCAATTTCAGCGTGTTTTGCACCCCCTTAGAAGCCTTAATTAACAGTTGAATGTACGGAAACAAATCTTTCTCTTCAAAGCGAATATGGTCAATCAATTTTGCTTTAAAAAAAAAAAAAAA
>JAIXPV010000686.1 GCA_027486105.1 Runella sp.
CCGTTTTAGCGGGATTTTTGGTGTTTGCTGTTATCGGATGCAGCGAAACCAATCTGACCATCATGGTGCTATTGGTGGCAGGCTGGTGGGGATATCAATTAGTTATTAATCGTACTTGGGACTGGTTTGCGGTCTTTTTGATGGCAATAGCCGCTTTTTCGTGTTATATTTTCTTTACCTCACCCGGCAACCTCCTCCGCATGAGTGGCAACCCTGAGGGTAGAAACATCCCGTTTTCTGCCCTGCAATCCATCAAATTATTGGCCCGACTGAGCATCGAGTGGATGACCCGCACGCCTTTGTTGGTATTTACGATTTTGTGGATTGCAGTATTGCCAAAAATCTTTGATAATCGGCAAACGATGCGCTATTTTTCGGTCCCTTTGTGGGTGGCAGTGTTGGCTTATTTCGGCATTTTATTCGTTCAGATTTTCCCGTCTTACTACGGTATTGGCATTGAACCCGCTCCCCGTGTCATCAACTCTATTTATCTTTATTTCCTGGTTGGCTGGTTTTATTGCCTTGCTGTGTTGGTTCGTTATTTTTATCAAACTGATTTTTTGGGGGCAAAAAATTGGTATTTACCCCCTTCCATCAAATTGGTGCTTGCTATCCTTATTCTGGTAAGTGCGCTCTCTAGCCAAAACTTCCGTATGATGTATGGTGATTGGCTACGCGGAAGGGCCGCCGCTTATGATTCTGAATTGAAACAACGCTACGAATACATCAAAAACACCCCGGGCAACCGAGTGTATGTTGAGCCGCTCAAATCTCGTCCCCAATCATTGTTTTTGGACGACGCAAACCCCGACCCCAAGCACTGGTGGGCTAAATGCATGGGTGGCTATTTTGGTAAAAAAGAAGTTGTACTTAAAACAAATCCTTAATGCGGCGGATTATTTTTTGGCTTATTGCTTCTTTCCCTATTGGTCTATTTCTTTTGGTTATAGCCCGATACTCGCTCAATGTGCCGTGGTTTGACGACTTTGACCCATTTCCAGATTTTTTACGCGAATGGCAACGAACCACAGATTTTGTTTCTTACGTTAAATTACTTTTCAAGCCCAACAACGAGCACCGAATGGTATTCGGAAAACTGGCGGCATTGAGTCATTTTTGGTTATTTGGAACCCTTAATTTCACGTTTTTTCACTGGGCTGGCACGTTTTTTACACTCGGCACCTTCGCGATTTTCATTAGAGCAATTCGGCAAAACAATATAACCTGGATTTATTTATTGCCTTTTCCATTTTTGCTATTTCAGTTACAGTACCACATGACGTCGCTGTGGGCCATTACAGGTCTGCAACACCAACCAGTTATCTTTTTTGTTTGTTTGACATCCTATCTCTTAGCTCACAAACGCTTTGCGTGGGCTCTACTCACGGGGCTTTGTGCCAATTTTGCGATGAGCAACGGCATCTTTGTGTGGCCAGCAGGAGTTGTTATATTATTTTTACAAGGCAATTATCGGTGGTTGGGCAGTTGGCTGTTGACGGGAATCGTGGCGGTCTTTTTGTACTTCTACGGAATGCAAACCCTTAATAATGAGTCCAGTTTTGGGTATTTCCTGCAACATCCGCACGAAACTTTTTTCGGCTTTTTTACTTTTATCGGCGGGCTTTTCGATTTCTTTCCTGACCGTAGCACCTTCCAGCGCTCCGTTCTACCCACCATTTTTGGTATAGTTATGACTAGTTGGCTCGGTATTGTTTCGGTACAGTTGTGGCGGTTATATAGAAAACATGCCCTCGCCCCCAATACGTTGCTGATTTTTTTGATTGGGGTATCCACTTATTTGCTCGCCAATGCCACCGTCATTGCCTTCTTACGGCCTCGTTTTGGGTATTTTGTGATGCTGGTCAGCAATTATAAAATTTACCCCGCGCTGTTTATGATGGTCAGCTATGGGTTTTATTTGGGGCTTTTCCCGCTCAAAAGAAAGTGGCTAAATGCTGCACTTGGACTCAGTATCTTGGTCTGGGGACTGAGCTTTTTACATTATTGGCCTACCATCAGCGAACGCCGCAAGACTTTGCTTGCTTTTGCCTATAATCAACAAAACAACGGATTTGGGCTGGGCCTTACGCCTAATTCCCCCGCCGCGCTCTACGTGGATACGTTGATGAAGTACCACGTCAACCACAAAACGTATCGCTATCCAACCGATTTGACCCCCGCTTTAAGGGCAATGCAGAACGATAAAAGCCTAAAAATCAAACCTGTCATTACAAAGCAAGAAAATGGATTATCTATATTTACCAACGATTTTTCTTACGATTCAGGTTTTGATGCTGCTTTGTACGCCTTTTTACGGTCCGACAGCCGCAGCTATTTATTCAAATTAGAGCCAAATCTTTACACAGGAAGAAATTGGTTTCGTCGGTACGATCGAGGTAGTTTGGTATTGATTCCTCAAGAGGCTATTGCAGCAGGTAAATATTCGTTAGGTTTTGTTTATGTAAAGCACGGCCAAGCCAAAGCCATGACTTATCAACCCATTGAATGGCCGTAAACAACCGCTTTGATTACTGTTGAACATCTATTGTTAAAAACATTTTGTTTTGGAAAAACCTCAAATTTCAATTATTGCCCCGTTATACAACGAAACCGAATCCTTTCCGCATTTGGTGGATCGTCTCAGCAAACTGATGGACGACCTTTCGCTTTCTATCGAGGTTGTATTGGTGGATGATGGCAGCCGCGACAACACCGCTACACTTATGCGCCAACTTGCGCTGCTTGATAAACGTTACCACTGCGTTTTTTTGTCGCGCAATCACGGGCACCAATTGGCTCTTACGGCAGGATTGGCCGCCGCGAGAGGAACAGAAGCGGTATTTGTTATTGACGGCGACCTTCAAGACCCACCCGAATTACTTCCAAATTTTTACAAATTGTATCAAGAAGGTTACGATGTAGTGTACGCCGTTCGACGAAAACGGAAAGAGAATTTTATCAAACGCACGGGATATTATTTGTTTTATCGCCTCTTGAAATCCATCTCATACGTAGAGATTCCGCTCGACAGCGGGGATTTTTCGCTCATTAGCCGCCGTGTGGTTGATGTGATGAATCAAATGCCTGAAGAGAGTCGTTTCTTGCGCGGAATGCGCACTTGGGTAGGGTTCAAGCAAACTGGATTTGAATACGAGCGCAGCGAACGAATCGCGGGTGAATCAAAATATTCGTTTAAGCAACTTTTCAACTTGGCCTACAACGGCATTTTTAATTTCAGCGAATTTCCAATCAAATTTATGACCCGGGCAGGCGGTACAGCTATTGGTATCGCCTTGGTTTATTTCATCATTGTAATTGTCAAAAAATTGCTTTTTGGGGGAGTAATTCAGGGTTTTACAGCATTATTATTCGTCATTATTCTGTTCAGCGGCGTACAACTCATTTCATTGGGTATCATAGGAGAGTACGTTTTGCGTATCTTTTTTCAAGCAAAAGGCCGCCCACTATTTATCATCAAAGAGGAAATTGTGGAAGGGAAAGTGGAACAACCGCAAAACCGAACCACCTCAAAACCGTAAAACTGAAAAAGGGGTGTTTGTGCCAATTTTACATTTAAGAAGGTTTATAGCTATTCTTTTCCTTTCTTCGGTTTAATATTTTACATTTTTCGGTTTTAAAAAGTCATGCTGTTTAATTCTGTCCAGTTTCTGCTGTTTTTCATTGTTATAACGCTGGCGTATTTTAGTCTGCGCTGGAATCTGCGCTGGTTTTTGCTGTTGTTGGCGAGTTGTTATTTCTACTTGGTGTTCAAACCGATTTACATCCTTATTCTGTTTGCCACCATTGTAATCGACTACTTTGCGGGGATTTGGATTGCCTCGGCGGCGGGCTCACGCCGAAAATGGCTTTTGGTACTGAGTATTGTGACCAACGTGGGGATTCTGGCCGTTTTTAAATACTTTGATTTTTTTGCCGAAACGTTCAATTCTTTCAGTTGGAAAATGGGAATTGCGTGGAGTATGCCCATTTTAAAACACCTGAATCCCGATTTAATTCTGCCCATTGGTTTGTCGTTTCATACTTTTCAGGCCATGAGTTACACGATTGAGGTGTATCGCGGCAACCAAAAAGCGGAAAAACACTTCGGAATCTATGCCCTGTACGTTATGTTTTATCCCCAATTGGTGGCAGGGCCGATTGAACGTCCGCAAAATGTACTGCATCAATTTCACGAAAACCATCCTTACGATTGGGAAAATGTAAAAGCGGGCCTGACCCGTATGGCCTTTGGATTCTTTAAAAAAGTGGTCATTGCCGACCGGCTCGCCTTGATGCAAGGGCCCGTTTACCTCGACCCCAGCCATCACAACGGACTGACGCTTTTAGTCGCTACGTTTTTTTATACTTTCCGAATTTATTGCGACTTTTCGGGGTACTCCGACATCGCCTTGGGAGCTTCTCAAGTGATGGGCTTTAAGCTCATGGAAAACTTCAAAACGCCTTATATCTCCAAATCCATCTCTGAGTTTTGGGGACGCTGGCACATTTCCCTTTCTACGTGGTTTCGGGATTACCTCTACATTCCGTTGGGCGGAAATCGGGTCGGTGAAGGGCGTGCTTATCTCAACCGATTCACTGTTTTTCTCGTCAGCGGGCTATGGCACGGAGCTAGTTGGAACTTCATCATTTGGGGCGGATTGCACGGATTTTACCTGGTGTTTGCCTCCGTTAGGGACAAATACCTCAAACGTTGGAACATTACATTACCCACTGCCGCTTGGTATGGTTATATACAAACCCTCATCACCTTTGTTTTGGTGATGCTTACGTGGGTATTTTTTGCCGTAGGCGACAACCCCAAAATGACCATTGGAGAAGAAGTCAGAAGTTCTTTCTTGATTCTGAAGAAGATAGCCACACTGTCTATCCACGCCCCTATCCAATCTACACTCAACTCCGTCGAAATGATTTTTTGTGTAGTACTGATTGGTGTTTTACTGATTAAAGAGCACTTTGTATTACACATTCCAACCCGCCGCGATGCCACATTCTGGAGTGTGTTCATCACTTTGTCCATTCTGTGCTATTTCTTCGGCGTTTTTGAATCCAATCAGTTTATCTATTTTCAGTTTTAATGCTTGAAGCACTATCATTACTATCATTTATAACGGGCAAAGACGCTAAGGGTATTCTCTACTCCTTAGCGTCTTTGCGTGATTTTTAAAAAAACAATCAGGTTATA
>JAIXPV010000317.1 GCA_027486105.1 Runella sp.
ATTTTGGGTTAAGATTAAGCATCGGAACAAAGGGGATGAAAACAATGCCTATGTAATTTCTGTTTTTCACACCCTCAGGTGGGCGCTTTTAACTTCTACATGCATGCACATCATCATCATAGGCAACGGTATTGCGGGCATTACGGCGGCGCGGCATATTCGCAAGAATAGCGATGCCCGAATCACGGTTATTTCCAAAGAAACCGACCATTTTTTTTCCCGTACTGCGCTGATGTACGTGTACATGGGGCACCAAAAATACGAACACCTCAAACCCTACGAAGATTGGTTTTGGGCTAAAAACCGCATTGAGTTAGTCCGTGGCACCGTTGAAACTATTGATTTTGACAAACAATCAATCCACCTTTCTCCCGATAGCTATCAGGTCAACTACAAACCCTCACTGTGGGAAAAGCTAACAAAAGTTGCGCCCCCTCCCCCCAACCAAGTCACTACACCTCCTGAACTAACCTACGATAAACTCATTTTAGCTACGGGTTCGGTGCCAAGAATGGGCGATTGGAAAGGCCGCGACTTGAAAGGTGTTCAGGGATTGTATAGTTATCAGGATTTAGAATTACTGGAAAAAAATACGCACAACCTGACAAAAGCGGTGATTGCGGGCGGCGGATTGATTGGGGTAGAGTTGGCCGAAATGCTGCACACCCGCCACATTCCCGTCACGCTATTGGTACGCGAAAAAAGCTATTGGAATGGCGTTCTTCCCGACGAAGAATCAGCGCTGGTGACGCAACATTTACAAAAGCACGGCCTTGACTTACGCTTCAATACTGAAATAAAGGAAATTAAAGGACAAAAACGGGTTGAGAGCGTAGAAACCAATAAAGGAGAACCCATTGAATGTCAATTGGTTGGGTTGACCATTGGCGTAACGCCGAATGTTTCCTTTCTGGCATCAGCGTCATCTCCACTCAAGATTAATAAAGGAATTGTTGTCAACGAATACCTCGAAACAAATCTGCCCGACGTGTACGCCATCGGTGATTGCGTAGAACACCAAACGCCCTTGGAAGGCCGAAAACCGATTGAACAAATCTGGTATACGGGGCGTATCATGGGCGAAACAGTAGCACAAACAATTTGCGGCAAACGCACCGCTTACCAGCCGGGCGTGTTTTTCAATTCAGCCAAATTTTTTGACCTTGAGTACCAAACCTACGGGGATGTACCGTCGAAATTACCCGAAGGAATCAACACTTTTTATTGGCAACATCCCGACAAAGAAGTAGCTATACGCATCAACTACCGCACCGAAGGCAAAGCTGTAACGGGTTTCAACGCCTTAGGCACCCGACTCCGCCATGCCGTGTGTGAGGCTTGGATTAAAGAAAAGAAACCGATTGAATACGTTCTCAAAAACTTCCAAGAGGCCAACTTCGACCCCGAGTTTTTTGAAAAGTACGAGTTGCCGTCGCTCTCAGTGTAGCCACTCAGCAACTGCATAAAAAAAGTGCAGGATTCCTCCATCCTGCACTTTGTATCATTCTAGAAAGGCTTACGCCGCTACGCGTACTTCTTTGCTCAATGCTTCTAAGAATAAATCTACTTCTGCTTTTGTTACGGCCAAAGAAGGCAACAAACGAATGGTGTTTTTGCCAGCAACACCCGTAAATAACTTATAATCAAAGAGTAATTTGTTCCGTAAATCTTCGACTGGAAAGTCATATTCAATTCCAATCATCAATCCACGACCGCGTAACTCTTTATATCCACCTATTTCGGTAAGGCTTTTCATTAAATATTCTCCTACTTCTGTGGCATTATTCATCAGATTTTCATCTTTCATAATGTCCAAAACTGCAATTCCAGCAGCGCACGCGAGGTGATTTCCACCAAACGTTGTGCCGAGCATTCCGTATTTGGCCTGAAACTTAGGTGAAATCAATACGCCAGCAATCGGGAAGCCATTGCCCATGCCTTTGGCCGTGGTGTAAAGGTCGGCCTGGAGATTTGGGTAATGCTGATTAGAGAAAAATTTACCCGAACGTCCGTAGCCGCACTGCACACTGTCTAGAATAAAGGTAGTATTGGTCGCATCGCATTTTTCACGAATGGCGCGTAGGAACTCTTCCGACGCTACCTGAATCCCTCCTACTCCCTGAATACCTTCCACAATTACTGCACAAACATCCGTCATATCGTGTTGACGAACGGCCTCCGCATCGTTGAATGGTAAAAATGTAACGTGCGCATTGTAGTTTACGGGCGCCACAATAGAAGGATTGTCAGTAATGGCTACCGCACCCGCCGTACGTCCGTGGAATGCTTTTGTAAATGCCACTACTTTTTTGCCACCATTATAAAACGAGGCTAATTTGAGCGCGTTTTCGTTGGCTTCGGCCCCTGAATTACACAAAAAGAGTGTATAATCAGGGCAGCCCGACAATTCGCCAAGTTTTTGGGCGAGTTCATCCTGTAACGGTATCCTGACGGAGTTGGAATAGAAATTGATTCGTCGCAACTGTTCTGTCATTTTTTCGACGTAATGCGGGTGGCAATAACCCACAGAAATCACTGCGTGGCCGCCATAAAGGTCGAGATACTTCTCGCCTTTGCTGTCCCAGAGCCAGGAGCCTTGCGCCCGGACGGGTTCGATGTCGTAAATCGGATAAACGTTAAACAGATTCATGATACTAAAACTGAAAAATTTGCCAAAGATACCGAATGTAACGTTATCCGTTAATGATTATCCGTTATTAGTGGGCAAATAAATATTCCCAAATCACATCATACACCTCCACTGCTTCCAATTCTTTTTTGGGTAACGGTTGGTCAGTGACACAAATCGGGTAAAATTCTTTGGGTGCGCTGATGCCCCCGTGCGAGCCTTTGACCAAGGTAGCATCCAGAGGAATAACATCCATTAAATATCTAAAACCCAACAATTTACGCCCCAGTTTATAACCTGCCCGCAGTTTAATAAATGGATTTTTAGGGTCCATAAACATCGCGACGGGATCGTAGCCGGGCTTGCGGTGAATATCAACCAAATGCGCATAATCGGGGGCTTTGGCGTCGTCGAACCAGTAATAGTACGTAAACCAACTATCAGGAGCGGCTACCGCAACCAAATCGCCCGAACGTTCGTGGTCGAGATGATGGGCCTTTTTGCCTTCTTCATCCAACACCATTTCGATACCTGGCGTCTGTTCTAGACACTTTTTCACCTGCTCTTTTACCGATGGGTCGTTGAGGTAAATGTGCGCAATCTGATGGTCGGCAGTGGCAAAGGCTTTGGAAGCGCCCGCATCCAATAGTTCGTACCAACGTTCGGTACGAACCGCAATCAAACCTTCTTCGCGCAAAATCCGATTGATGTGAACAGGCCGATTGACGGCGTTGATGCCATATTCTGAAAGTAAGATAATTTTGGTGTTTTTGGCATCATAAAACCGCACCAATTCCTCCACAATTTGGTCTATTTCATTTAATTCTTTGCTAATTTTGGAGAAGTCAGGGCCGAATTTTTGTAAACAATAATCCAAATGTGGCAAATAGATGAGCGTAAGCGTAGGGTCGTGTTTGTTGTCCACCCACATCGACGCATCGGCAATCCACTTCGTTGATTTGATATTGGCGTTGGGGCCCCAAAAGTTAAACAACGGAAATTGTCCTAAATCCTTCTGCAATTCATCGCGCAGACTTGCCGGATGAGCGTAGCAATCAGGGGCTTTCACACCGTCGGCATGGTATTGGGGGCGAGGCGTAACGGAATAATCGGCGGTAGAATACATGTTGTACCACCAAAACATTTTGGAGCAGGTAAACGACGGGTCTTGCTTTTTGGCCGCGTCCCAAATCTTGTTGGCTTTTACGAGTTTGTTAGACTGCTTCCAAAACTTCACTTCGGCGTCGTCGCGGTCGTACCAACCATTGGCCACAATACCGTGTTCTGAAGGCCATTTTCCCGTTACATAGCAACTCTGAGACGTGGTCGTAACGGCGGGTAAAACGGGTTTAATGGGCGTAATATGCCGACCCTTAACGTAATTGCTCAAAAAAGGTGTGTGTTCTCCCAACAGGTTGGCACTCAACCCTACAATATCTATGACGACAGTTTTTTGCATGTTTTTAAAATCTAATAAACTACAATTGCCCACGCACCCATTCTAACTCCCGCACAATCGACTCACCGATAGGCTTTTGCATATCGGCGGGCAATACCCCCCACGTGTAAGTTTCTACTTCCAAATGCTGCGTAAAAGGCGTGTTTTTTTGTACGTTGAGGGTGTTTACAATATCACCTTGGGTAGAATCAAGTAAGCCATAAGACCCTATAAATAGCGGTACGTGAAAGTGAATACGCCACTCTGTGTGTTGGTCGGTATCTGCCGCTAAAGCTTCTGGCAAATCGCGGTATTTCTGAAAAGTGCCATCCGTATTTTTTGCTACCACCTGATGCAAGTACACGGGCTCATCAAACGATTGAATCGCTTTTAATTTTTCTTCCCTGTTTTCTCGTAAATCAATTTTAATGGCCGAACTAATTTGGATTTTTCCAACGCGGACGCCCAACTTATTCAACTGATTAACAATTGTTTGCGGCTCTTCATAGCTCACCGCAAAATGGCACACATCATAGCACAGTTGAATGTGCGTCAGGAGCGCTTCTTTAGCGTCTTCGGGCGAAAAATCGTGGGTTTCCTGCAAATGAGCGATGCCCTTCGGTAAAAAATAATCGGCGTACCAGTCGATAAACTCCCGTCCGTTTTCTAAAATTCCATCAGGCTCGGGCTCAATGTCGAGGTGCATTATCTTCCCCGTAGTACGGCGAAGCTCTATCAAGGTTTCTGCCACTTGAAGAATATTTTCGGTGGCAATTTTAATGGCTTGTTGGGTCTCTACTTCGCCCTTCCACCAATAGCGGTACGACAACGGAGAGGTAGAAACACCGCCCTCCATGCCCTCGGGCAGCAGTTGCGCTAAAATCTTGAAGAGGCGTTTGGTATATTCGGTGCGGTCGGTGGTCGTCCAATCGGGCGTATGTACATCGTCTTTTACCCGCATGGCGTGAAAGCCTCCATACGGAAAACCGTTCATTGTAAATACATAAATATCATTGGCGGCCAACCATGCTTTGAATTCCGCCAGTCGCTCGGGATTGGAGAGTTCAATAGAGGCATCATTGGCCAGACGCAAACCTAAAGCAAAAGGCCCATCGGACGAAAGTTGATTTTTAATAAACGGCAGGTTATCCTGTAAAGTCTTAAAATGCTCATCCCAACGTTCGCCAGGGTGAATATTGCTACAATAAGTGAGATGTCCGTGTGGGGTTTGCATATTGGTTTATGTAGAAAATGGTTTGGAATACCCATATCATCAATAAAGTGATAGCTGGGCAAAAATTACTTTGTCACCCCATTAGCGCCTCAAGGCCCTTACAGGGTGACAAAGTAATTTTTCAGCAACAAAAGTAGGTGGCGATTTTCCAATAATTATTCCAACAATCGTTGTTAATGGTTACGTTAACTCATCAACAGGCTCGAATAATGCCCTTCCAAATAATCGACTGCTTCGGCAATGAGGTCGGCGTCCATTTCGTGGACTTCTACCCCTTTGCCGATTCGGTCGAGCAACATAATAGTCAGGCGACCGCCCAAATGTTCCCGAAACTCCCGCAGGCCGTTACGAAGGTTGATCTTGTCATTTTCAGCGAGCTTGGGGTGGTACAAATCAAAACCGAGTTTTTGAATAACGGTCAAAATTCGCTGCAATTCATCGTTGCTCAATCTACCTACTTTGACCGAATATACGCAGTCTAAGGCAATACCAATGGCCACAGCCTCGCCGTGCCGAATCTGAAAATCAGTGAGGTACTCCAATTTGTGCGCGGCCCAGTGGCCAAAATCCAACGGCCGCGACGAGCCAAACTCAAACGGGTCGCCGCTACGAATGTGCTCAACGTGCATTTCGGCACAACGGTGAATCTGATAAGCCATCACCTCTTCATTGCGGTGAGCCAGGGCTTCAGCATTGGCCTCAATCCACTCAAAAAAGGCCTTATCTTTGATTAAAGCCACTTTTATAGCTTCAGCAATTCCCGAGCGCCAATCACGGTCGTCGAGGCTTTGCAAAAAAGAAAGGTCATTAAAAACCGCTACAGGCGGTGCAAACGTGCCCAAAAAGTTTTTCTTTCCCTGATAATTAATTCCGTTTTTGACCCCAACACCCGAATCATTTTGCGATAGAACAGTGGTGGGAACCCGAATGTGCTTCACCCCACGGTGCGATACGGCAGCGGCGTAGCCCACTAAATCCAAAATTGCCCCTCCACCCATGCCCATGACAAACGAATGACGGTCGATGCCGTATTCATCAATGGCTTCCACGATTTTATCAAATAAAGCAGGGTCATTTTTGGAGGCTTCTCCACCAGGCAGCACAATGATGTCGGGCACTAATTTTACCACATCTCCCAACGTAGCGAAATAAGCAGCAATCTCTTTTTCAAGCATCGGGTAATGCGCCAAAAAGCCACCGTCAATTACAAACAGTGCTTTACGCTGAAAACCAGCCTCACCAAAGGAATTAAAAAAACTCCTTATCGTATTGTTTTGTGGGTCAAACAGTCCTTTGGTAAAAAAAATGGAATAGGTATAAGGAACCTGAAATGATTGTTGTAGGGTCTGCATAAGTTTAAAATTCGCTAGGTTACCGCAAATATACGGGCTAACAGTATGGATAATGGAAATAATAAAAGAACACCAAGTGCTACGGGCCAGTTCCCAAAGGCAATACACCAAGCAGCATTCATTACAATAAGAGAAAGAACACCTGCTTTTACCGCTTTTCCAATGTTGGGACCAATCGGATTTTGGAACGCATTCCACAAAGGACGCCCTACCATCAGGGCGTGCAACACAATTAACAACAACGCCATTGTTCCGTTTCCTTCATTGACCGCCACCAAAAACTGAATAGCATGAACCGTGGTGTAGAGCGATGCCGCAATGTAAAGCGAGCGGCGCTTGCCACCATGTACTTCGTCCTGACTGATGAGCGTAATGGCGCCAATGTAGGCAATCGGCACCAGCGCCAACCACCCCCATTCAGACAACGACGAACTAACGGCGCTCATGCCCAAAAGTAGATTCCCACCCCGGCAAACTCCCATCGTCAATGGCCCAAAGACGGCACTGTGTTTGGCATAACGGTCGTATAAAATGGCCAACAACGCCACTAAAAAGGCAATTAAGCCGCTTAAAGTGCTGAAAAGCGTCGCCGAAACTACCCCTAAAACCAACAGCGAAAGACCCATTAAGGCCGCCGAGCGCAAGGGCACTTTCCCGCTTGGAATGGGACGCTCAGGGCGCTCAATGGCGTCCAGTTGAGCATCAAATACATCATTCATCACCACCCCACCACCGTATAGGCCCACGGTAGAAAGTATCAACCAATACGCGGGGCTCGTACCAAACGTAAATTGGGCAATAGCCATCCCCGCCAATATATCAGCAATAGCCGTGACAATATTGGCGGGACGAGTAAGTTGCAGGTATGGTTTTATGACGCTCACGTTATCTAATTACTAAAGAATCTTTGGCAGCGCGGGGTTGTTGACCGCCGCGCAAAATAGTGTTTCCGTTAAACTTCTCGCTTTGGTCTACATTGAGGCCATTTTCAAAATCACTTACGTCAATTTGGCCACTTTTGGCAAAAGCATCAATGGCATTTTGGTAGGTTACGAGTCGAATGGTTTCGTCGGCAATGCCGCGCATTTTCATCAAAGCAGCGGTTTTAGGAATAGCCAGCGGGTCAGAAATCCCCCAATCAGCAGCCGAATTAACCATAATTTGGTTGGGTCCGTAATGTTCCACTACTTTTACCATCCGTTCGTTACCCATTTTGGTAAAAGGATAGATGGTAAACGCTGCCCAAAATCCCTGATCTAGTACACTCTTGACGGTCTCTTCGTTGTTGTGATCCACAATCACCCACGACGGGTCAAGGCCGTGTTCGAGGGCAATAGCCATGCTGCGCTCCGTTCCTTTTTTCTTGTCGCGGTGCGGGGTATGGATTTGAACGGGCAGTTTCGCTTTTTTTGCCAACTCCAACTGAAGACGATAGTATTTTTCTTCGGCGGCGGTTTGGTCGTCAAAACCAATTTCTCCCACACCCACTACACCTTCCTTATATAAGTACAGTGGCAAAATCTCCATCACTTGCTCCGCCAGCGGTTCGTTGTTAGCTTCGCGGGAATTGAGGCCAATGGTACAATAATGCTTAATCCCAAACTGCGACGACCTAAAGCGCTCCCAGCCCACCAAACTGCTATAATAGTCTTTAAAGGTAGAAAGTCCAGTACGAGGTTGACCTACCCAAAAAGCGGGCTCAATCAGTCCCACGATGCCCGCATCACGCATGGCTTCGTAGTCATCAGTGGTCCGAGAAACCATGTGAATATGCGGGTCAAAAAAACGCATTCCTCGAATCAATTCCCGGTAATCGTCCCAGCTCATATCGCGATGGGTGACAATCTCATCCGTCTCCTCAAAGTGGGAGGGATTCTGTGTTAAATCTTTATCGGTTAGGCACATAAGTATTAAGATCAATAAATTCAAGGTGGGTCCAAGTCAAATGGTTATGGTGGACATTTTTTTCCAAATCAGGGTAGTTGGCAAGCAATTGCTTCGCGGGTTCATACTCTGAATGATGGCAAGTAAGCGCGGCCGCTTGCTGGTCGTGGATTGAAGGTGACTTAAAGAGATGCTCCATGTCGGAGAGAAGTTCTTCATTCAAAAATTTAGTCACTAATCGCCACACCTGCGGCGCCACCATCCTGCCCGCCGCCCAGCGTTCGTGGGCAAAGTCAGAAAGCGTAAGGGCCAAATTTTCGTTGGCTCGTTCGTCCAACCCTACGATAAAATGAATCGGTTTATCGTTAAATATGGCCTTGAGTACAAGCTGATTCCAAGCAAGCTCGGTAAAATGTTTTGTCGGATACGGATTTCGTAAGGCAATGGCATCAAACACCACTCCCATGTTGGAACGTACGGCATCAGTTGCCCTAAAAAGCCATTTCTCGGGGTAGTTCAGCAGTGGAAGCGCCGAGTATAACGCCACCAACTCGTTCATTTCGGCAGTATCAAAAAGCGTTTCGATATGACGGCAATACTCTTCTTTATCGGTGGCCGCCAAACAGCTCAACAACCATACGCGGCTAAGCCGTACAATGCCCCAATCTTCCACCGAAAATCCAGGTAGAATCTCATTTAATTCTATGGTCTGTTGCACCGTTGGCTTCACCGTTCGTTTGGCCAAAAAACGGGGGGCCGCCACAAACGCCGTCATCAATTCCAACGGTTCAGATTCTCCCTTCACTACCAGCCAATCGGCCTCTGAAGTCGTCAGCTGCGCGCTAAGGAGTTCCCAAAGAAGACTATTTATCTGAGTTAACATACTGATTTTTGCGTTACTTTACTTTTAACTTTCGTTACAAAGGTACAATGGTAGTAAACGGTGGGCAATCATAAAATGATTAAAATTAGATAACGATAAAGTAATAGTCACTGTTAACGTATTCTTTACGTATTTTGTATTTAAAACAAACATACGAATGTCTCTTACTCATTTAAATTCCGAAGGAAATCCAAGTATGGTGGATGTGTCAGAAAAAGCCGCCACCAAACGCGTAGCCAAAGCCCGTAGTATTGTGGTGCTAGGCGACGAAATCATGGATTTGCTCCAAAACGACGAGATTCACACCAAAAAAGGCCCTGTTTTTCAAACGGCCGTCATTGCGGGCGTGATGGCCGCCAAACGCACGGGCGAACTCATACCACTATGCCACCCGTTAGGACTGGAAAACTGCCAAGTGGATATTACAGTAAACGAAGCGCGTGAAGTAGAGATTATCTGCACCGCAAGCGTAACTGGTAAGACAGGCATTGAGATGGAAGCGCTCACGGGTGCAAGCGTAGCGGCGCTGACTATTTATGACATGTGCAAAGCCATGAGCCAACACATAATCATAAAAGAAACCCGTCTTGTTGCTAAGACGGGGGGTAAAAAAGATTTCTTTTTGATGTAAAGGCGCAAAAGTTGCGCCTCTGCCGTTTATCCTTTTAGCGTAATCCGTGACCGGGCACAAACTCCTCCCACGGGAGGGTTAAATTTCGAAACGCTCACTTCTATCGTTTCTACCGACGGGTACGCCTTTCGTATTTCATCGATAATATTGTAGGCGATGTGCTCCAAAAGTCGACTGGATTTTTGCATTACCTGCGCTACAACCCGATAAATAACCTCATAATTTACGGTACCTTTCAGACGGTCATAACGGGCTGCTTCGCTAAAGTCGGTCGTGATGGTTACGTCTATTGAAAATTTATTTCCTATTTTTTGCTCTTCTTCCGAAGTGCCGTGATAAGCGAAGAATTCGATTCCTTCGAGCGAAACTGTCCCCAAAGTATGGTTAAAAGTTAAAGGTTAGAAAAAACGTTATTCGTTTTTTTTCTGTATTTAATTACCCAATCTGATCAAAAAACGACCCTTCTTCATTGTTTTTTTTATCTTTTTCGGCCTGTTTTTCTTCTTCTGACGGTTCTTCTGGGGTCTCCTCCTCCTTGGGCTCTTCCACTGCCTCCACTTCGGCTGCGTCGGTTACTTCTTCCGTCGTTGCATTTTCTACATCAGCTACGCCTTCTTCTGCTTCCTGCATTTGACCTTCCACCACTTCTTCCACTGCTTTCTCCAACTCCAATCGGGCTTTTTGACCATCTTCGCCGATTTTAAGTGAATCGCTCACTTGAATTCGTAAATCTTCAAATTTTTCATGAACGGTAGCCTGTGAAAATTTCTTTTCAAAGCGTTCGATGCTATCGACGGTATTATTGGCGAGGGCTTTTAACTGAACAATTAAATTATCCCGGTATTTTTCCATGGCTTTGAAATCACGCTCGTGGTTTTTAAACTCCCCCAGGATTTCTTCGCGTACGTATTTTGATTGATTTTCAGCATCAACAATCAGCATGTTCGCCTTTTTGCGGGCGTCGTTTACGAGTTCTTCTCCTTTTTGACGCGCATCTTCAATATACTGTTCGGCGGCCACTTTGGCCTGTTCGGTCATTTGAGCACTGGTATCTTCCGCCGTTTTGAGCATCCTAAACATCGTCAATTCCACTTCGCGGAGTTTATTCAAGTCTTTTTCCGCAATCTCCAATTGCATTTTCAGCAGCTTATTTTCGTTCAATACGCGCTCCCATTCATTGGAAAGAGACGTTAAGAATGCCCCAACCTCCTCCATATCATATCCACGTAAGACTCTTTGAAACGTATGCTGGCGAATCTCAATCGGCGTTATTTTCATTTGTGTACTTGATTTTATATCCCAATGAATAAGTGATAAATATATAAAAAACAAACTAATATGCTCATATTTGGGCTAAACATTGCTATTCAACCATTTATTTCTTTGTAAAATACCCCTTTCGTTCTCCAATTCTTGCAAATGTACCGTTCCATCACTAAACGTAACCATTTGGAGACCTACCCACGAAAGAGCATGATTAAGGTGATTTTCAAGAGGGATATTGCTCAAAATACAATCTTTCCAATACCATTCTAAAGGCTCTCCTGCCACTTCTTCTACCACAGATTGATAATCCTCAAAGGAGTACCCTACAAATGGTATGCCAAAACGTTGCCACATCAGCCGCATTACGTCATCTAAAGATTTTTTATGCTGATGGTTTTTGCGAATGGTAATGTCCAATATTAACGCTGCCAAAGCACCTTTATGATATACCGATACTTTGCGCTTGGGAACTCCTTTTTCGTATCCATCCAACCACAAATCCCAAGACGACTCGGCCAAGGATTGCTCGGCATCACGATTGTTTTCAAAATGTCGCTTCATATATACTTGAAGCTCTCGGTAATAGGCCACATCATCAAAAACACCCGAACGGCGCAAAAATAAATCTCCGTAGTAAGTGGTCACCCCTTCGGCTACAAAACAGGTGGTGAAGTAATTTTCTTTCGTAAAATCGTACGGTAAGAGTTCTTTTGGCCGTATTCGAATAATGTTCCAGGCATGAAACAGCTCATGAGAGCTTACCCCTAGCAGGTCGGTATATAAGCCTTCTCCCTCATCATCAGGCCCTAAGACAATCATGGTAGAATGCCTATGTTCTACACCGTGATAAAAGGGCGTGGAAAGAATAAGGTTTAAAAAGTGGTATTCAGGCTCGGGAAAGTCACCCATCGTGCTAACTTGGGCGGCAGTAAATTTTTCAAAATCAATTAAGATTCGGTGCCAATCGGGCTTAATATTTCCCTGCATCCAAACATAAAAAGTGGTCGAATCAATTTTATACGACCGACTTTGAATGGTGGGCGAGGCCAACAGGGGGCTGTCTACTAGCTCATAATAATCCTTCGCCAGCAGCTTTTTTACCCCAATTTGGGTAGTTTCCGAAATCTGCTTTAGACCACAGGCTACCACAAAATCATCAGGGATGACCAACTCCAATGTACAGGCTTTGTGAAGATTTTCGTCGGTATAGACACAAAGGTTAACGGGATTGACGTACCAGAATTCTTCGCTCACATAGCTGCTTCCAGCGTTTAGAACAGCGCTGTAATAGTTATAACGTATTACAATATCCGTTTCTCCCTGGGTTTGAATCTGCCAGCGGTCTTTGGTTATTTTTTGGAACAGTAGTGGATTCCCGAGGCTATCAAAAACCCCGAATCTTTGAATATTTTTAGCAAAATTCTGCAACTCATACCTTCCCGGACGCCAAGCAGGCAGCTGAACTTCCAGGGTTTCGGTTTCACCCGTTTTGATATGACACTCTACTTCAATATAACGGCTTTCGGGGTTGTCGGAGTAGAGGCGATAATGCATACGTAGAATGACAAAAAGCGACAGGCGCTGTTAGAGGTATAATAATTCTAGGAAAAGTAAAAATACTAAAA
>JAIXPV010000138.1 GCA_027486105.1 Runella sp.
AGTTCACGATAGCGCCAACTGCGTTTTACCGCTCTTCTTTCAAAATTGGGGTCAGGCACATAGCCTCCGTTTGTGCCTTTTACCACCCACGGATTCATTTTAAGTTCTTTGAAATGATTGGAAAACTTAGCCTGCTGGTCTTTCATGTGTTGCTCGGCGGCCTGCTCGGCATAGTCCTGCATCCGGGAGTCAATGGTGGTATAAATTCGCAGTCCATCGGTGTACAAATCATACTCCGTCCCGTTTTCTTGATTATACTGGGCAAGCCACGTCTTCATCCAATCACGCAATACTTCTCTGAAATAAGGCGCGGGACCCGTGTTGTGGTTTTCAATGTTAAAATTCAGACCAAGAGGTTTCAGTTTATTGACATAAAATGCTTCCTGCGTCAGAAAACCGTATTTGACCATTTGGCCCATTACCACATTCCTGCGCTCTAATGCTCTTTCTTTAAATACACGCGGGTTGAAACGGGAAGGGTTCTGCAACATACCCACCAACAACGCCGCCTCGGTCAAGTTCAAATTCCAGGGTTCTTTCCGAAAATACGTCCTTGATGCGGTCTTAATCCCGTCGGCATTGTTACCAAACGAAACGGTGTTGAGGTACATCGTCATGATTTCCTGTTTGGTATAATTTCGCTCCAACCTTACCGACAAAATCCATTCTTTGGTTTTTGCAATGACGGTTTTGATGAGTGGAAGATCGCCCAAAGCGCCTTTATATTTGTCGCTCCGGGTTTGAAACAGGTTCTTGGCCAATTGTTGGGTTAGCGTACTTCCCCCCCCAGTGGTTCCTTGTTCACTAGAAGCAACGCCTTTCAACACCCGAAACATCGAGCGGGGGTCAATGCCTGAGTGTTTTACAAAACGAGCATCTTCAGTCGCAATCAGGGCTTTAACAATGTTTGGCGAAAGTTGGTCAAACTCAACTGGCGTACGATTTTCAATAAAATATTTAGAAAGAGTCTGCCCATCGGCCGAAATAATTTCGGAGGCAACCTGACTCTCTGGGTTTTCGATGGCTTTCAAATCGGGCATTCCGCCAAAAAGCCAAAAGAAATTAAAATAAACGGCGCTTATGTATAACACAGCCCCTCCAATCATAACTGCGGCCAATTGCCAAAATAAAATAATGGATTTGCGATACTTTCCTTTCAAAAATGCCATATTGAAGTAATTCGTTAATCGTTATCGGTCAACTTTTGTCCCATTTTTCAAAAATTGAAGTACAGATTTTTCCCAATGAAATGACGTTCAGGTTGTGCTTTCAACTTCAAAATGGACAGGTGGATAACTATTGCTCTAAACGCAATAATAAGGATTTTTTCAAGAACATCGGGCAACATGATAGACTTATTAGCCATTTTTCTTGATAGATGTGGATTGTTGGGCTTCCAAAACTTCGCGTACACGGGGCAGTAATGGGCTAGTCGGAAAATCTTTAATGAAGCTGTTCAGCGCTTTGAGGTAGGCTTCCCGCCCTTGAAGTTTACCAAGTAGATAAATCCGGAGCAGGGCATATTTGTCTTCAATCTTACTGCCTGAATAAGTCACCATCGCCATTTCCAGTTGGGCATAAGCCTCCGAAAAGTTGGCATTTTGGTATAATCCGAGTATTTTCTCATAATCTTTGACCGCTTCCAGTTCTAAATTGCCCGTAGCGGCAATACCCCCGTTGGCCTTGGTCAGTAGCCGGGTGTAAGAAGAGTTTGGAAACTCCGCCAACAGCTTGGCTTTCCAACTGTCCTGTTTGTTTTTTTGGTCGGTTAAAAAAAGTAAATAGTAAATTTCGGGCTTATAATTTGTCGCAGGAAAACGTTCCAAAGTGGTCAGAAACGTTTTGACGGCATTTTCGGGCTCAATTAAACTAAACTTATAAATTTTGCCTAACTTGTAATAAGCATCTTCCACGCGTTGATTGGAGGCGTCAAGTTCCTGCTTTTTCAGGGGAATATTCCGGTACAATGCATCTTTTTTCGCTTTCCAATCGGGCGAGTCTTTGGTTAATTTTGTCATATCTCCCCCTCCCAAGGTTACGGGTTTTTGACCGTTTGCCACGGGGGTGATATTGTCTGTTTGGGTCAATAGCGTAGCCACTTTTGAACTTCGTCGCCAGTCATCTTCCAACGCCCGGTTCCCCCAACGCTGCCTAAACTCCAATTTTCCCTGATTCAATGCCACGGGGTCGTACAAAACAAAGCGATCGGCAGGGTCTCCGTTGAAGTTCAGGGCATTGGCATTGAGTGTTCTAGCCTGTTCCACCAATTTTTGGGCTTCTTTTACTTTGCGTTCTTGTTCTTCAATTTCTTTTTCGATTACACCATCCAAAAATTTATCCAATGTTGCGGGATTCATCTGCGAAAGCCGCTGTAAGCTGTCTTCTGTCCGAATCGTAGTGAGCTGTTTTACAAATTCGTCAAGCACATCTTTTCGCTCCGTAATCTTTTGAAATTGGGGCGACGTACGCGGTAAAAGTGCCAATGAACTATCAAAATAGGCTTTGGCTAATTCATAATTCTGGAGTTTATCGTAGTATACCTTCGCCATTTCGAGGTAGGTATAGGGCACTTGGGTTGTATTGGTGGTGGTTTGACGAATGGATTCCTCAAAAAAACGAATGGCCTTGGGGTAGTTTTTCTTACGCGTTTCAATCACCCCCATCGAATAATACAGGCGGTCGCGCAGGTCGCTGTTTTTACGATCATTGAGCATCTTCTTAAATCCTCCCTCAGTCGATACATCGTTGGAGGTCAGGGCTTCATTCTGCAATGAATTCATGTTTGCAAAAAAACTTAAATCATAGGAAGGCCGATTGCGAAATACTTGTTTATAATGGGCATTGGCCGCCTGCGGTTTTTCCAGAAAATCGTACATCTGAGCGGCGGAAAAATGAATTCGCGCCGTTTCTTCTCCTCTGGGCAACAAATCGAAAGTTTCTTCCAAAATCGCCAGCGCCAAAATATACTCCTGCTTTTGTTGGTGTAAGTAAGCCTTGACCAAATAATAATCGCGCGTATTTTTATCATTCAGGGGCTGGCTACGCAAAAATTCAGCCACACTAAGCGCACTGTTATAATCCTTGGTTTCGACGTAAGCCCGCATCAACCAGATCAGGCCCTCGTGTTTGTCTTCTTCGTCGCGCCCTTTGGCGTTGACGTAGCGGAGCGTTTCGATGCCGTCCGTAAATTGGCCTTTGTACAAACGTGCTTTACCAATCAGTACGTAAGCATTGTCTACCCATTTGCTATTTTGGTGGCGGTCGGGTACCAACGACGCTTTTTTGATGACATCCTGAAGCAAATCACCCACGGATTGCGCTTCGAGCGAATCAAGTACGGGAAGAATAGGGAGAATTTGATTATAGTCCTCCTTACGATTTCGGCGCATGGCTATCTCGGCTTCGCGCATTTTGTCGCGGGCAATGACGTAGGCATTAAATTTAGCGTTGAGGTTATGATACCCCACACTCAGTCTTCCAGTACTGTACTGCGAGCAGCCCGTCACAAATGACGTAATTCCCAACAGCAGAAGCAGTTGGAGCTTTGTAGAATAGGTTAGAGGTTGGTTGATTCGCATTAAACGACTCGCTTTCAGGCGTTTGCTTACAAATTATGTGGAAAATTCCCGTAAAAATAACGTTTTAGTTGTATGAAAAGTATGCAAGCATGGTGCCAAACGTATTTTTGTTGGGTGCATTTACAATCAAAAAACAACATTAATAGGCACAATAGCAAAGTCCCACTCTTTTTTTTAATCGTAAGATATTCGACAAAGAGACCTGCAAATACCTTTTTTATTTAACAGTTTCAGATCAAACAAGAGCCTAAGCTCTAGAAAAAATATTTTTTTAATTATACATTTAATCTTAATTTATAATATTTTATAGATATATAATCTAATTTATATAATTAATTAGATTATTATTTATTATTTTGGAGTTAAAAGGCATTTCGTTCTACATTCAAACCAAACAATAATTAATTTTGTGCGTTGAATTTATTAACCAACAAACAACGGTTATATAATGGTAGAAAACCCTATCAATCCCGACAAAGTAGCTGAAAACCCTGGACTCATGGCGTATGCCCACTCGGTAGGCGGCGCGGTCATTAAGCCCGAGGACATAGGCAAGGTCAAAGGCAAGGCAGTGTTGGCCATGCGTCAACAAACCGAAAGGCAGCTCGGACAAATTTACCAACAAATGGCAACGCTAGCCCAACAAGCAAAGGAGTTGCGTCAGCGCGTTGATGTTTCGGAACGGATTTATGCCGCCCATATGAATTTTGAGCCAGTGCTCAACGAGGTTTATTATGTGTACGAAAAAGAAGACGGCAGCGACGTGCTTTCCATGATTGCACCGGGCGAATGGGGCCGTTCGTATAAATATAGTCGCTATATTGCCAAAGTTACGATGCTTGCCGACCACACGTGGCACGTCGAATATAACGAAAATCAATCATAATCAGTTGGTTTTGAGTAAATTTTCACAAATAAACGAGCCTTCAGAAGTGTATCTTCTGAAGGCTCGTTTGTAAATAATACGCCCTACTTATGATAACTTCCATTTAATCATTACCTCTCCCTTGGTGGCTTTCTTAGGATTGTAGCGTATGGTAACAGTATCTGGGTACCAATCATTGCTATAGGGGATATCTTCCGCTTTAACAGGAATTGTTATTTTTCTATTATACACATAATGAACCAATTCCAATTCCGCCTCTGAATTTAAGTTTGAAGAGATAGTCAAACGAATACGGTTAGGATTTCCTGATTGCATTTTCAAATAAAAAACCTGAGGTCGAGCTACATTGGAAATGTGAATGCACTGCCGGCAATCGGTTGCATCTCTGCAATTTTGGAGGAGGCCAAATATCAAAACTATCAGTCCTAATCGCCTATTCATCATTCTGAGTCAATTACTTTTTATTTCTTTGACCCATGTATTTAACAAAGTAACTGAAATGAATAATAAATCACTTGAAGACTTTACTGAGTGCGTTGGGTGACAGGATTTTTTTTGTAAAAACTTTAAATATTGCAACATAATGGCCTCATAATTGCGTATTATCAATAAAAAAGTCAAAAATAATCGTCATAGCGGCTAAACTTTTTTATTTTCAGCAAGCGTTTGTCATCATAGGCAGACCATGAACCAAATCCCCCACCTGTGATTAGACGATTGCGCTTCTTTCCTAAACCTTGTACGTTAGTCTGTTTCGTACTTTTCTGGTCACTCAAAGGCGTCAGTCAGACAACTTACACCATTTCGGGCCGCATCACTGATGCCCAAACAGGTGACCCTGTGCCCTTCGCAGGGGTGGCAATCAAAGGCAAAACTGCGGGGGTTACCACCAATTTTGAAGGATTTTATACACTAAAAACCACCCAAATAGGCGATTCATTGATGGTTTCGTCGATGGGCTATCGACCCAAAACCAAAGCCATTCGCAAAGATTCTATTTCACAAGTTATTAATTTCCAGCTCGAATCTTCCGAAATCAAACTTCAGGAAGTAAAGGTTTACGCTGGCGAAAATCCCGCGTATAATATTCTGCGGAAAGTAGTAAAACAAAAGCCCGCGCACAACCCCAACCGCCTGGCTGCCTACGAATACGAAAGCTACAACAAGATTGAAGTGGACGTAGATAACCTCTCACAGCGTTTTAAAAAGCGCAAAGCCATCCGAAAGATTACGGAAGCGGTGGATAAATTTGAAAAAATTGCGGGCGAAGATGGTCGGCCTGTGATTCCGATTTATTTGTCCGAGTCCATTTCCAATTATTACTTCAGAGAAAACCCGCGCAAAAAGAAAGAACAAATTCTCAAAACCAAGATTTCGGGCATCGCCGTCACCGACGGGAGCCTCATTTCTCAGCTCATTGGGTCGTCGTTTCAGCAGTATAATTTTTATCAAAACTGGCTGAGTGTGGTCGAAAAAGATTTTCATTCTCCGATCGCCGACGGCTGGAAGAGCACCTATGAGTACTATTTAATCGATACAACTTTCGTGGGTGGATATTGGTGTTATCAGATTGATTATGAACCCAAACGCCCCCAAGACCTTGCTTTCAACGGCACCATTTGGATTGACACACTCTCGCACGCACTCGTACAGGTAGACGCGGGCGTGGGCAAACGCGCCAACATCAATTTCATTGAACGCATCAAAATCCAGCAGGAATACGAGCAAATCGGCGACAGCACTTGGATGCCCATCAAATCTCGGGTGTTGATTGACGTAGCCGAACTGACTGATTCTACGGCGGGAATGTTGGTAAAATTTTATACCTCCAACCGCAATGTGACGGTCAACAAACCCCGTCCTCCCAAGTTTTATGACTATCCGCTAGAACTTTCGGAAGATTACAAAGAATACCCCGAAGACTACTGGGACAAGGTTCGTCATGAACCGCTCACAGCTGGCGAAAAAACGGCTTATCAACTCATCGACTCCGTTAAGCAAGTTCCAGTGGTACGTACCTACGTAGAAGTCCTCAATATGGCCGTCAATGGCTATAAACGGATTCCGAAGGTCAACATTGACGTCGGGCCTTTTTTGTATTTATATTCTAACAATGTGGTGGAAGGAAACCGTATCCGTATCGGGGGCAAAACCAACCCCGATTTCAGCCGCAAGTGGATATTGAGCGGCCACGCGGCCTACGGCACTTTGGACCAAAAATGGAAGTATAATTTTAGCGTGGATTACATCTTCAGCCGCAAACCTTGGACCATCGGCGGCGTTAGCCATAGTTATGATTTAGAGCGCATCGGGCTTTCGTCGGAGGCCATCGGCAACAATGCCCTTTTTGGCGCCATGACCCGCTGGGGTTCGTACCGTCGTGGGTATTTTGAAGGGGTCAGCTCGGCCTACGTCAAACGCGAGCTTTTTAGAGGATTGACCCAAACGGTGGGGTTGCGTCATCGCTCGTTTGAGCCCATGTACGCCTTTGCCTACCGAACCGCCCCCAGCATGGGCGACCGTTCACCCACCCAAAGCAATTACCAAAACTCGGAGTTGTTTTTTGAAACCCGTTGGGGCAAAGACGAGGTATTTATCTACAACGAAAACGAACGGCTCACCCTCGGCACCCAGCGGTGGCCACTCGTGATTTTTCGCTATCAAATGGGGCTTCGCAACCTCATGAACAGTGATTTTGGTTACCACCGATTATCCCTAAATGTAAAACAAAGTTTTCGGGTTGGCATATGGGGACGCTCCAATTACAATGTCACCTTGGGATATATTCCTTCTACGCTCCCCTACCCTATGTTGTATACGCCGCTGGGTAATGAATCCCTTTTTTACGTCGAAAATGCCTTCAATCTCATGAATTATTTTGAATTTGTGAGCGACAAGTACCTCCAACTGCGGTATGAACATAATTTTGAAGGGTTACTATTCAACCGAATTCCAGCCATCAAACGCTTAAAATGGCGATTTTTAGCCAATGCCAAGGTGCTTTACGGAAGCGTGAGGCCAGCCAATATGAATCTCTTAGCGCCCACAGATGCGCAGGGACGCCCCGTGCTGGATTTCAGTACGTTGGGGAAAGAACCTTACGTTGAAGTGGGTTATGCCATCGACAATATTTTTAAAGTATTGCGAGTCGACGCCATTCACCGCCTGACCTACCGCCAAAATCCCGGCATCACACCCTTTGCCATTAAGTTTTCATTTTGGTTCAATATCTAAATTGCGCTTAAATACTCAATCATTTTTAAACGCAATTTCTCGTCAGGCAACCGACCGAACCCCGCCCCCATGTTGTCTACGACGTGCTTCGGATTAGAAGTACCTGGAATAACGCAATTGACGGCCTCTTGGGCCAAAATATACTTCAAAAAATACTGCCCCCAACTATGAATATCATTTTCAGGCGCCCACTCAGGAAGTTTCTTCCCTTTGACGGCGTTGAACAACGAACCCGATTGAAATGGCTCATTGATGATCACCGCCACTCCTTTTTCTCGGGCCGCAGATAGTAACCGTTTTTCGGCATTTCGCTCCCGAATAGAATAGTTAAACTGCACAAAGTCAATTTTCTCCGATTTCAACACTCGCTCCAA